>JAJSAC010000063.1 GCA_024274915.1 Thermodesulfobacteriota bacterium | reverse complement strand
TAGTTCATGGTTCAATGCTCATAGTTGCTATCAGCCATGAGCCATGAGCAATCAGCCATCAGCCATGGACAAGGGAGGAATGCTCCGCCCTTTCACTCGTTTGAAGGGGGAAATCCAGGATTCTGAGCGTGGTGCCTTTACCAGGAAGGGAATTTTGGGGGAAGTCCTGAGAGGGAAGACAAGCAGATGGGTAGATGAGTGGATGCGTTAATGTGTGAATGACAAAATAGATAAACAAGGGGTCGGGTTGACACCCCTTTACCCATATACTCATCCACCCATCCACCTATCTACAATTTACTCAACTATCGGCCCCCTGCTCCTCTCTCTTCTTCTTATACACGTACTTGTTCACCGCATTTATGTAGGCCTTAACCGAGGCCTCTATAATGTCGGTGCTGGAGCCCCGGCCTAAGACGGTGATGCCATTAAATTTTACCTTCACCGTCACCTCACCCAGGGCTTCACGACCGTGGGTAACGGCCCTGATCTGGTAAGACAGGAGCTTGCCAGGCACGCCTGTGATACGGTCTATGGCGTTGTAAGAGGCCTCTACGGGACCGTCCCCGATGGCCGAGTCCTGAAAACTCTCCTCCCCCCTCTTAAGGCGCACTGTGGCCGTGGGCAGGACCTTGTTGCCCGCCGTGGTATGGATGTAGTCCAGCTCGAAGGCCCGGGGTACGGCCATGAGCTCTTCCTCGGCGATGATGATGATGTCCTCGTCAAAGACCTCCTTCTTCTTATCAGCCAGAGCCTTGAATTTGCCAAAGACCTGGTTGAGGGTCTCATCGTCCAAATCAAAGCCCAAAGAGGCCAGGCGCTCTTTGAGAGCGTGGCGACCCGAGTGTTTGCCCAAGACCAGGCGACTGCTGGGCACCCCCACAGATTCGGGAGTCATGATCTCGTAGGTGAGGGGATTGGACAAGACCCCATGCTGGTGGATACCTGCCTCATGGGCAAAGGCGTTCTTCCCCACGATGGCTTTATTGGGCTGGACATAAACCCCTGTCACCCTGGAGACCAACTGGCTGGTACGGTAGATCTCCTGGGTTTGAATGCCCGTGGTGAGGCCGAAGAGATCATTCCTGGTCCTGATAGCCATGACAATTTCTTCCATGGACGCATTGCCTGCCCGCTCGCCAATGCCGTTGACGGTACACTCCACTTGCCGGGCCCCGGCCTTAACCGCCGTCAGGGAGTTGGCCACGGCCAGGCCCAGATCGTCGTGGCAGTGGACACTTATGATGGCCTTGTCCACATTGGGCACCCGATTCATGATGATGGCAATGCGCTCCCCAAACTCTTCCGGAATGGTGTAACCCACAGTATCGGGGATGTTCACCACGGTGGCCCCAGCGCCTATAACGGCCTCCACCACCCGGCAGAGAAAGTCCATGTCCGTCCTAGTGGCATCCTCTGCGGAAAACTCCACGTCGTCGGTGAAGTTCCGGGCAAACCTCACGGCCGCCACCGCCGCCTGGAGCACATCCTCGGGATCCATCTGGAGCTTGTACCTCATGTGGATCTCCGACGTGGCAATGAAGGTGTGGATCCTGGCCCGTTCCCCGTACTTCAGGGCCTCCGCCGCCCGCTCAATGTCCTTCTCGTTGGCCCGGCAGAGCCCAGCAATGACGGTCCCCCTCACCTCCTGGGCCACCCGCTTCACCGCTTCGAAGTCGCCGGGGGAAGCAATGGGAAAGCCCGCCTCGATGACGTCCACCCCCAGCCTGGCCAGCTGCTTGGCTACAGCGATCTTCTCCTCAATATTCATGGAAAAACCAGGGGCCTGCTCCCCGTCCCTGAGGGTAGTGTCAAAGATGTACACCCTGTTGTCCGACATAACCTCTACCTCCTCCCTGTGTTTTTTGGCCAAATAAAAAGGGCCACGATCCTTGGTTGAACCGTGGCCCAAAAGAAAAGGGCCACGGGCTGGCCCGCCCGTGGCCCTCAGAAGTCGCTACACCTAGCCCCCCCTGAAGACCCCTGAGCGGGCCTTCAGCAATAGCAGGCTAAGCAACAGGCTCATGTATTTCCTAGAGCTACTCATCCAATTCTCTCCCTGTGCAAGGTTAGGGGGTAAATAAACCGGGAGAGAGGAGATGTCAAGGGCAAATGGGTAAATGGGTGTATGGGTAGATGGGTCAGTGGGTATACCTTTCTACGCATCCACGCATCCACGCGCCCACCCATTCACCCGTTCACTCATCTACTCATTAACATATTCACACATCAACGCGTTAATCTATCCTGTAACTGATCCTCACCCCCCTCTTCCTCTTGGGGAAGAAGCGGAAGAAAACCATGCCTGCAACGAATCCCCCTACATGGGCGAACCAGGCCACACCGCTGGAGACCCCCGATCCCAGGGCAGCCGTACCGCTCATGAACTGGAAGAGGAACCAGAACCCCAGGAAAAAGAGGGCAGGGATGTCCACCACAGTGATAAAGAAGAAGAGGAAAATCAGAGTTTTGATCCTAGCCCAAGGAAATCGGATGGCGTAGGCCCCCAACACCCCCGATATGGCTCCACTGGCCCCTATCATGGGAATTCGGGAAGAGGGAGTGAGAACCGCATGGGCCAGGGAAGCGACAAGACCACACAGGATGTAAAAGATGATAAAAGGAACATGGCCCAACTCATCCTCCACGTTGTTTCCAAAGATCCAGAGATAGAGCATGTTTCCCCCCAGGTGGAGGAGACCACCATGGAGGAACATGCAAGCAAAGAGGGTGACCAGAACGGGCACATGATACTGGGGGGTGAGTTCCTTCCCTTGAAAAAGCTCATAAGGAATGAAGCCATACACGTAGGCCAAGGCCTGGGATCCCTTCAGGAGCACCAGCCGGCCATGGTACATAACTAGCAGTTTTATCTTGGCGCCTATGGCGGGACCCACAAAGAAGAAGATCAAGACGTTGACCACTATTAGGCCTATGGTGACGTAGGGAACGATTTCGGTAGGGTTCTCGTCTTTGAGGGGTATCACAGATCATCCCCCGAAAGGACCTCTAACCCCCTGGAGGTGAGAACCGCTGTCACCACACCCATCCCCCTTACCAACTTCCCTTCCCTGTAAACCAGCGAGACACCGCAGGAAGGGCTCTTCTCCTTGAGGATGGCCACCTTTATATCCAAGAGGTGAACCAATTTCAAAACCTCCTCGGCCCCTTTCAAGAAGGCAGGGGAAATGTCCCCTCCTTGCTGGGTCAAAAGCCGCGCCCTCCCCACCCAAAAAGCTTTCCCGTCCCCCCCATAAAACTGGACAGGATCCCTGGGAGTGGGTAAGCCGCCAAGTTGCTCGGGACAAACGGGAACCAAGAGATAACGGCTCCTAAGCTTCTCCAAGACCTCCCGCGCCAGAGCCCGGTGGGTGGCATCATACCTGCACTCCACCCCCACAAGGCAGGCACTAATGAGACAGGGAACCCTCTCCACCCAGGACAGCCCCGATGGTTTTCAGTAGCATGGGAAGCCGGAAGGGCTTGGTCAAAACCCCTTCTATCCCCAATTTCCTCACCCTTTCTACGGGTTCTTCCTCCCCAAATCCCGTGGTGATGAGGACCTTCACCTCCGGATCCAACTCCTTCATCCTGGTCAGGATCTCCTCCCCCTTCATTCCTGGGAGAACCAGGTCCAGGATTACCAGGTCTATCTCCTTCCCACAACGGGAAAAGAGGTCTAGGGCCTCCCCTCCCTCAGAAGCCAGAAGAACCCTCAAACCCTGAGCTTCAAGAATCTCCCGCAAAAGGGCCCTGATAAACTCTTCGTCTTCTACCACCAGCACCGTGGCTCCCCGATCCATCCCATCCCTCTCATAAAAATTACCCGGCATCTGGGAACAAAAAACCATTGGATACTATAAAAGTCAATCTAGTGAAAAATGCCTATAAACGGGCAGCCATAAACATCAATACACAATCACCAAACCATGAAAACTTTCAATTTGCTTTAAAACCCTGATTGGAGCTCCATTTCTTCCCACCCGATCTTGAAGTTTCTCAAGAGGGCCAAGCCCTCCAGGACCAGGACACCTGCGGGAGTCACGGCGTCCTTGAGAAAGAAGCGGCACTGCTCCGCCAGGACCATGGCGTCCCTGTAGGCCTCAGGATCCAGATCAACCAGACGCTCCAGTTCCTTTCGCTTCTCGGGGGCGAGTCTTATCTTACCGCTACCCTTCATGGGCTCCCCCACCTCTTCCACGGCCTTGAGGAAGCGACACACATGGGGGTTGAGAGGAAACTCCAAGCCCGGGGGCACGGAGGCCAAGGCCCTTTTGAGCTTCTCCCCCACCCGGGTAACGTGATATAGACCACCGGGGAGCAGATCCAGAATGCCCTGGGCCACCAGGCGCTCCAGGGCCTCCTTGGTCTCAGCCTCCTGGCCAGGGAATCGCGCCAGGATCTCTTCCTCGAAAACACCATGCCAAAGGGGCACGACAAAGAGGACCCGGGCGTCCCGGCCCGAAACCAGGGGCCACCTCTCCACAGTGCTGGCTATCCTGGCCACCTGGTTTCCCAGCCTGGTAGGATAGCCCTGACCCACCAGGCCCTCCCTTTCGGCAGCACTACACCAGGAATCTCCAGGGGAAAGGTGCTCCATGCGGGTGGTTGTGATGGCCATGACCCCCCGGGCAGAGACTCCTCTGTCCCCAAGGAGGGGCAGCAGCCCCTTCCCCAAAGGGGTGAGGGAGTAGAGAAGGCCTCCTTCGCCTCCCTTGGACTCCACCAATTTGAAGCTCTCCAAAGTGTAAAGGGCCTTGGAGATCTCCCCAGCATCCATCCCTGGAGAAGTCCTGGCCAAGAATTCTTTAAACTCTCTAGCAGGCAGGGGACAATCCAAGGGCTCAATGTCCCCCCTCCCCCTCTGGATCATCCCCGACAAGGCACTGGCCGCCCTGGGAAAGAGACGCAACACCTCCACGTCCCGCACCGAAAGGTGAACGGATGGATTGATGGCAACGGGACTCACATAGAGGAGCTGGGCCGCCTTCCTAAGATGCACACCACCCGGGAGCAACACCCCTCCATCGTTCAAGATACCCATGGCCATGAGCCGGTTCACGTCCTCCTCGCCTAGATCCCCCCCACGGATGAGGAGCTTCAACAGGGCATCGTCTATGGGATGGATGGGGCTCACCCCTTTGAGGAGGGCCATCCGGATCTGCTGTCCAGGGCCGGTGAAGGAGTAGGTGTTACCGTAGGGCAAGGAGTAGGTGAGGAGCCTCATGGACTCCAACTCCAGGAGATGGTGGTCTTCAAGGGGCAGTAGGGATTTGCGTCCCGGACCGGGAGGGCTCTTTCTCAGGGAAGCCGCCAAGGCCTCCCCCACAAAGACCCTGGGGTCAGCCTGTTGGTAGGCCTCCAAAATGGTTTCCCCCAAAGGCAAGAGGGTCCCGTCTTTGGCCAGAAACCGTCTCTCCAGCTCCTGAGAGACGGGAAGGCTCCCTACCACCTTCCCCTGGGCATGACGGGCCACCTCCAACATAGAGATCACCTCGGAACCCACCCAGCGAAAGCCCCCATTCCACTCACCGGGATGGGGCAGACCCGCATCCATGGCCTCTTTGAGGGTGTCTAAAACCAGGGAGCCGGCGTAGGTGAGGGTGAAGCGGCCATCCTCCTCTTCCACCAATCCCGCCAAGTTCATCTGGCAAAGACTCTCCAGCTCCTCGCCGGTAAGGGCATCCAGCACCTTCTCCAGGGAAAGCCCTTCCTCCCACTTTTCCCCCAGCCTCAACAGAAGCAGCCCATGGGCCTTTTTGATAACCATGTTCCACCTCCTTCACAACTTGACGTGGTACCTCTGGGCCGAAGGTCTTCCGCCCAAATAGATAGCCCTTCCAAAGGGTTTTGCCAGGGTCAATAAAAGGGAATATTACCTCCTTTACCTACAGGAAAACTTTCTGTATAAAGGGTGCCATGTTTCTGCAAAAGGGATCATACCAGATCTCCCCAAAAGGGGATATCACCAGGCAGGAGGCCCTGGAGGTTCTCCAGTGGCCAAGAGAGGAGATCCTGGATATGGTCTCCCTGGCCCAGAGGGTGAAACGGGAAAACTGGGGAGACACCTTCTCCTTCTGCACCATCATCAACGCCAAAAGCGGATTGTGTGATGCAGGGTGCATCTTCTGCGCCCAGGCCAACCCCAAGAAGACCCAGGCCCCCATATACCCCTTGGTCTCCGTAGAGGAGATGGTGAAAGGGGCCGCCAAAGCCCGGGAAGTGGGATCCAGCCGGTACAGCGTAGTCACCAGCGGGAGGAGGACCACAGAGAAGGAGATAAAAGTCATCCTCCAGGCCATCGAAACCATCAAGCAGAAGTTCCCTCTGAAACTGGACGTGTCCCTGGGCATCATGCCTCCCCACCATCTTCAAGCCTTAAAAGATGCGGGAGTAGAGCGTATCCATCATAACCTGGAGAGCTCTGAAAGGTTCTACCCCAAGGTGACCACGAAGATAGACTGGAAGGAGAAAAGATCCTTCGTGGAGACGGCAAAGGAGATGGGGTTCTCCACCTGCAGTGGCGCCCTCTTCGGCATGGGAGAGTCGGACGAAGACAGGGTAGACCTGGCCTTCACCTTCAAAGAGATGGGGGTAGACTCGGTGCCCTTAAACTTCCTCATCCCCATCCCCGGGACCCCATTAGAAAACCAAAGGGACCTGGACCCCATACACTGCCTGCGTATCTTGGCCATGTTCCGGCTGGTCCTCCCCGACAGGGAGATCAGGATCTGTGGGGGCAGAGAAGCCCACCTCCGAGACTTCCAACCCTTAGGGGCCATGATGGTCAACGGCTTCATGGTGGGGGGATACCTCACAAGGCCGGGCCGGGACCCCTCCCTGGACCGCCAGCTCATAGAGGACCTGGGACTGGATCTTAGGTGATGCGTAAGGACATAGATGCGTGGATGCGTAATCAGTGAGATAGGGAGATAGTAAAATAGAAACAGGGAAGCTCAGCCTTCTAGCAAGTGTTTCTTCCTGATGATTTCCAGGGCCCGTTCCAAAACCTTCTTCTCCGTGGGAAAGGTGATGATCTCAAGGGCCTCCCTGGCAGGGAAAAACCGGGCATCGTCCACTTCCCAGTCGTGTTGACCAGGATCACCGGAGACATAGCGAAAGAGAAAGAAATCCACCAGCTTGCGGTGCCTCTCCCCATCCCAATAATACCAATAGGAGATGGTGTCCAGGGGACATATGGGCTCCCCCTCCACACCCCCCTCTTCTTTCACCTCCCTGAAGGCGGCCTCTAGGGAGCTTTCTCCAGGCTCCACCTTGCCCTTGGGCAACTGCCACCGAGCCCCACCCTTGGTGGCCACAAGGAGAATCTCCACATCCTCCTCCCCCTTTTTAAAAACCACCCCACCGGCTGAACGCTCTTTGATAACCGCCATGGCCATCTAGTAAACAAAAAAGCCTTCAGGAGCAAGGACAGGTTGATCCATTCCCCGCCCATTTTTTACACCCATCAATTGACACCACGCCAAGGGACCCTTAGTATAAAGTCACACTCCTGATCCAGGGGAAGAGATGCTTTTCAAAGAAGAACTCCAGGAAATTGTTAAACTTATTAGCAACACCCTAGAAGCTTTCACCGCCGCCCTCTTCCTGGTGAAGGAGGAGAAACTCATTATGGTGGTCCACCATTCCCTCAGCCCCCATATACGTCATCCCCTGGGTCTCAAACTGGAAGACGGTGGCATCCTCACCCTGGCCCTGGACAAGGAGACCTTTGTTCTAGAGGGCCTAGACAAGAAGAGGTACGAAATCCCTTACTACTCCGACCACGAAGACGTTAAAACCTTCATGGCTGCCCGAGTGGGAGAAGGTAAGGGTATCCTGTGTGTTGACACCAAACGCCAGTACAGGTTCACAGAGAAGCACCAAAAGCTCCTGGTCCACTTCTCCCATCTCATAGACATGATCTTGGAAAAAGCCAAGGATCTGAGGCCCAAACTAATAAATAGTGGCAAATACCTGGCCGTCACCAGTATGCTCCACCATCTCCATCCCCCTTTGCCCACGGGGGAACAGCTTCAAGAAGGGTTCTCCAAGGTGATGGAGGAGATGGGAGTGGAAGAAGCCATGGTCCTCTACCAGGACCGTGGGAATCTTAAAGTGGCCTTAGGCTACGGCCCCCTCTCCACAGAGTATCTGGACAGAACCCTGCCCATCAGAGGCACCCCTTGGCAAAAGGTGATAGAGAAGGGCACCCCTTATATCCACAAGGGTAAAGATAAGGCGCCCTTTATCATGGGGATAGGGGAAGCCCGATTCCCCTCCGTCATTATCGTCCCCATGGAAGAAATTCCCGGGTATCTGGGATTGGCCTCCCGAGGAGTGCATGATCTCTCCATAGAAATACTGGACCTGGTTAACACCCTGGCAAAGCTTCTGGAGCCCAACCTTGAAAGGATGCAGGCATCCACTGAATCGCCATCCTTTCCCAGCTTCGCGGAAGAGCTGGAGAAGGCAATGGAGAAGGTGGGCCAGGGAGAAAGCGCCCTGCTTTTGGTGGCATGCAAGGTGAAAAACCTGGAAGACCTAGACAAAAAGATGGGAGTATTTAAGACAGAGAAGATCCTACGCACCTTGGAAGAAGAGTTTGCCCAAAGCCTGGAAGGTAGGGTATGTTCCTTCAGAGGCAACATCCTGGTGGGCTATAAGGTCCACAGGGATACCAAGTATTTGGAGGCTTCAGGAAAAGCCATGGAGAAAAACCTCCCCCTCACCTCCTCCCTCAACGGAACCAAGGCAGAGGTGAAGGTCACCTGGGAGGTTATACCTCCATCCGTGAAGAAAGGAGCTGAAGAGGTGATGCAGAGTCTCATGAAAGGGTTAAATCAAGGAAAAGGGCTTTTCAGGATCTAAGAGATGGGGATACTGTCTAGAATTTTTGGCAAACTCCCAGGCGCTGGCCTGGGCTCCGTGGGCAAAGACATAGCCATGGACCTGGGGACGGCCAACACCCTGGTCTATGTAAAAGGGAAGGGCATCGTCCTCAACGAACCCTCCTACATCGCCATCAATACCCAGGAAGGGTCCATCCATGCCGTGGGTATGGAGGCCAAGGTTATGTGGGGCAGGGCACCCAGGCATATCGAGGTCTACAGGCCGATAAAAGATGGTGTCATCAACGATCTGGAGCCTGCCCAACTCATGATCAAGCACTTCATAAACAAGGCTCTCAGCCGTCTGGGCAGGATCCTCAAACCCCGGATCATCATCTGCGTGCCTTCGGGCATCACCCAGGTGGAGAAAAAGGCCGTCATAGACGCTG
The DNA here is from genome assembly GCA_024274915.1 of Thermodesulfobacteriota bacterium. GTDB lineage: Bacteria > Thermosulfidibacterota > Thermosulfidibacteria > Thermosulfidibacterales > B14-G1 > B14-G1. The sequence goes on along the minus strand of JAJSAC010000063.1, from coordinate 74,695 downwards.
CCTTCCAATGTGGAGCGGGCAAGGTCTTCCTCATAGAGGAACCCATGGCTGCCGCCATCGGAGCAGGACTGGCCATAGACAATCCCCAAGGGGTGATGGTGGTGGACATCGGGGGAGGCACTACCGACGTGGCCGTCATCTCCATGGGGGCCACGGCAGTGAGTGACTCCAAAAGGGTGGCGGGAGACGAGATGGACAGCGCCATAGCCCAGTACGTAAGGACCAGCCATCACCTTATGATCGGCCACCTAGAGGCCGAAGAGGTGAAGATCAAGATCGGCTCCGCTTACCCCCAGGACAATGGGGAAACCTGCCCTGTAAGGGGGAGAGACCTGGTAACAGGAACTCCCAAAGAGGTGATCCTCTCCTCGGCCCAGGTGGCAGAAGCCATTCAGACTCCCCTGTACCAGATCTTGGAGATTATACGGGAGGTCCTGGACAAGACCACCCCCGAGCTCCAATCAGACATCCACCGGGAGGGCATCTTCCTCACGGGCGGAGGCTCTCTCATCCGGGGCATGGATCGGTTCATAGAAGAGCACATCTCCATACCCGTCAAGATGGCGGAGGATCCCTTAACCAGTGTGGTGAGGGGAGCCGGCAGGGCCCTGGAGGAGTTCCACAGGTTTAAAAAGGCCTGCATCACCTAACGATGCCGGTCCACACCCATTTGGGGACACATACCCTCCAGGGGGCACTGGCTGCACAATGGAGAGATGGGCCGGCACACGTTCTGGCCAAAAGCCACCAACAGGTCGTTTATCCTCAGCCAATACTGGGGGGGTAGCTTCTCCCTCAAGGCCATCTCCGTCTCCTCAGGGGTCTTGGTCTCCACGTAACCCCACCGGTTGCATATCCTGTGGACGTGGGTATCCACGCAGATACCCGGCTTGTTAAAGCCCCGGGTGAGGACCAGGTTTGCCGTCTTTCGGCCCACACCGGGAAGCTTGAGAAGCTCCTTCAGCTCTTGGGGCACCTTCCCGCCGTAGTCCTCCAAGAGGATCCGACAGATCTCTCTGATCTGTCTGGCCTTGTTTCGATAAAAACCCACGGGGTAGATGGCCCGGGAAATCTCCTCTTCCGAGAGTTTCACCATCTCCTGGGGGGTCTCCGCCAGGGCAAAGAGCCGCTGGGAAGCCTCCTTGGTGGTTCCGTCCTGGGTCCGGAGGCTCAGGATGCAGGAGATTAGCACCTTGAAGGGATCCCTCTTCTCCCTGGCCATCCGGGTGACAACGGGCTCCCTCCACCTGGGATACTCCCTTTCCAGGATTTTCAAGGCCCTATGGATGTCGAACCTCGCCAACGTTCCACCCCCCAGTTGGAACAGGTAGAGGTAGAGGTTAAAGTTGAGAAAAACCTCTCCTCCATCTCTACCTCTACCTTAGCCCTTGCCTCTGCCTGTACTCCACAGCAGTATTCCCATTCCCACTATGGCTGCCGTCTCAGACCTCAAAATCCGGGGACCTAAAGTGGCAGGCACAAAACCCTTTGCCTCCAACAGTTCCACCTCCCACTCCTCCCATCCCCCCTCGGGCCCCACGGCCAAAGCCACCTTCCACCCGGAGGCAACCCGGGGCAGGGTTCTCTCCTTCTCCCCCTCCCACAGAACCCAGCCCTCACCTTCCAAAACCACCTCCTCAAGGGGAACAGGGGGGTCGATCCGGGGCAACACCGTCCCTCCGCACTGCTTCAGGGCATCTCGGGCAATGGCCCTCCAACGCTCCACCCGGGAAGGCCGGGGGCGGGGCACACACCTCCGGCTCAAAAGGGGAACCAACCTGGCCACACCCAACTCTGTCACCTTCTGGACCACCAGGTCCATCTTCTCCCCTTTGAGAAGGCCCAAATAAAGGGTGAGGATCACGGCAGGCTCCCTCTCCAGGTTCTCCGTCACCTCCTCTATCGCCACCCTGTCCCGGGCCACTAGAATCCCCCTGGCCTCCCTACCCCTACCGTCCAGAACCACCACCCTATCCCCCAGAGAAACCCTCCTCACCCGAAGGTGATGGGCTTCTCCAGGGGGCAAAACCAACTCCCCAGGAACCAATTCCACATCCTCCACCAGCACCCTAACCACGGACAAAGAGCAGTCCTCCCCAGCCTCCTAGACCCTCTTCTTCCACTTCCCGGAAACCCACCGAGGCCATTTCATCCACCATCGCGAAACCATCCTTCGCCAGAAATCCGGATATGACGAGATACCCGCCGGGGGCGGTAAGGCGGGCAAGATCCTTGGATATCTTTAAAAAAGCGTAAAAGTGGAGGTTGGCTATCACCAGGGGAAACGTCCCCCTCAACGCCTGGGGACCACCAGCCACCAGGACCACCCGATCCTGGACCCCGTTGAGGGCCAGGTTCTCCCGGGCGCTGCACAGAGCGTCCATGTCGACGTCCACCGCCACCGCCCGGGGAACCCCCAACTTAACGGCGGCTATAGCCAAGATCCCCGAACCAGTCCCCACATCCAGCACAACTCCCGGCCTTTCCCGGCTCACCACATCTTCCAGGAAAGAAAGGCACAACCGGGTGGTGCCATGGGTTCCTGTGCCAAAACCCCGACCAGGGTTGATAACCACATTGATACGCCCGGAGTCCCCCTTCTCCCAGGGAGGATGGATGTAAAGCTTCCCTCCCCAAGGAAAACCACGGAAATATTCCCGGTACCGAACCTCCCAACCCGCCGGCATCTCCCTCCACTCGGGCCTGGGAAGGCCCTCCAGAGCCACGTCCACAGGTCGAGAAGCGTAAAGAACCAAAAACCTCTCTCCCTCCCTTTCTTCCCAGGAAAAGGTGACATCCTCCAGGTCCAGGAGCCGGGCCTCCAAAACCTCCTCGACACAGGAGGGAGGCAAGGGCATGTGGGCCACCCAGAGCATCATTACCCCCCTGCCGCCCGAGCCAGGACCAAAAGATGAACCCCCCGGGCCCCTCCCTCCACCAACGCCCGGGCCACCTGGGAAGCCGTAGCCAGGGTGGTGGCCACGTCGTCCACCAATAGGAGAACCTTCCCCGCCACGTCCCCCTTCAGAGAGAAGGCGCCCTTCAAGTTTCTCATCCTCTCCCCGGCAGACAAACCCATCTGGTGAGGGGTATGGCGAACCCTTTTCACAATGCCGTCCATGAGGGGCACCCGTAGGAAATCCGCCACCTCCTCGGCCAAGAAAAGGGACTGGTTGAACTCCCTGCTCCATTGTCTCCGCCAATGGAGGGGGACAGGAACCACCCCATCCAGGGCCAGTGCCTTGAGGACCAGTTCCCTTCTCTCCAGGCCATTCAGGAGAAGTTCCTGGATGGCCTCCCACGAGCGTCCATCCCTGTAATACTTCCACCCGTGGATCAAATCCTTCACAGGGGGAGCATAGAGATAGAGGGCCACTACCGAATCCAGGTAGAGCCTCTTACCAACGCACCTGCCGCAGATGGGCACCTCCCTGTCGTAGGGAAGACCACACCGGGTGCAAGTGGCCTCCAAAAAGACCACCCCGTCCCTACAGGCCTGGCACAGGCCCTGAGCAGAAGGTCCCCCGCAGCCCCGGCATCTAGAAGGCACCACCCTGTTCAACAGAGAAATAAAAAGATCTTTGCTTATCATGGCTTCAGCATCTATAACAAAAGAGCAAACCTTTCAACGAAAGGGGGAAATATGTCCATCAAAGGGCTGGCTACCTATGACATGGACCGGGACTACTACCACAATCTAGAGCAGGGTCCCCGATTCACGGGAGAGATCCCCCCCTGGAAGACCCAGCCTGCCTTCCCCTTCTTAGGCCACACCCTTAACTCTCCCCTGGGCATACCAGCAGGGCTCCTGCTGGACTCTAAATGGATAAAGCTTTACGCCCAGCTGGGCTACGACATCCTGGTCTACAAGACGGTGCGTAGCCGCCAGTATCCCGTCCATCCTTGGCCCAATTGCCTCTTTGTCAGAACCCCCATGCTCAGTCCCCGAGACCTGCCCCACAGGGTAGTGGCCCCCCGGAACTGGGAACCTCCCTCCCCACGGCAAGTCACCATCACCAACTCCTTCGGCATGCCAAGCCTAGAACCTCCGGACTGGCAAGAAGACGTGGAGAGGGCCCTGGACCACCTGAGGAAGGGGCAAGTCATTATAGTGAGTGGAGTGGGCACCTTTGAGGATAGCGAAGAGAGGCTTGTTCAAGACTTCGTTCGGGTGTCGTCAATGATAAAGGAGACGGGTGTACCTGTGGTGGAACTCAACTTTTCATGCCCCAACACGGCAGAAGGGGAAGGAGTCATCTACACCGACCCCCCCCTGGCAGGACGTATCGCCCGGGAAGTGAGAAAGGTTCTGGAAGACACCCCAGTCCTCATCAAAGTGGGCCTTCTTCTGGGACGGGAACTGAAAGGGCTCATGAAAGCCCTGGCCCCCTGGGTCCAAGGGATTGTGGGGATAAACTCCGTATCCCTCTCAGTGGTAGACGAAGGGGGACAGCCCGCCCTGGGCCCCGAAAGGACCACTAGCGGTGTGTGCGGATGGGCCATAAGGCAGTGTGGCCTGGCCTTTGCAAAGGAAGCCCTGGCCATAAAAGAGGTAGAGAAGTATGACCTGGCCATATGCGGATGCGGGGGAGTGACCCATCCCTCCCACGTTGAGGAATACCTGAACCTGGGAGTCCAAGCCGTGTTCACCTGCACCGGGGCCATGTTCAATCCCTACCTGGCCCTAGAATACAAAGGAGTGGTGGGATCCAGTGCGGTCCCGGTATGAACCCCGACTCTTCTTCATCTCCCTGGCAGCGGGGCTGGCCTTCACCTTCCTCATGCCCCTCCCCAACTCCATGTTGTCTGTGGTACCCTGGGGTGCAGGCCTCACCCTGGGCCCCTTCATCATGGTCCTCACAGGAGCCGTACTAGCCCTCATCTACAGAAGGGCCATAGACTACAATCGCCTCATGGCCATGGTCATGGCCGCCTTCTTCGTACTGTACGTGGGCATCCAGATCTTTTCTTGCCCCTACTTCCACTGGGTGGGGAAAAGGCTGGGGAAAACGGCCATGGAGAGGATGGCCAAGGGCAAAGACAAGAACGACCGCCTCCTGGCCCTATGGCTTAAACCCCGGGTCCTCTACCCCAAAAAGAAACCCGCCAAGGCCTGCCTCCTGGAGGGATACAAAGAGGGACTAGGGAGGAGGGAGGGAGTAAAGAAGTAAGGAAGTAAGAGGAGTAAGGAGTAAGGCGTGAGGTGTAAGGGGTGAGGTAGTAAAGTAGCGAGGGAGTGAGGGTGTGTGGGTGTGGGAATACTCGCCTATTTAATCATTTTACCACTTTGCTGTTTTGTTATCTAACTATTTGAATCCCTCGCCATTTCGCTGTCTCACTATCCCACTACTTCACTCTCTCGCTATTTCACTAAAAGAATTTGGGTTCCTCCCCCCTCATGAGACGCTGGATATTGGCCCTGTGCCGCCAGGTGATGAGCAGGGCTATCAATGCCGTGAAGAAGGTGAGCATGGGGCTCCTCTGGGCCAGGTAGATGAAGGGGACCATGGCCAAGGCAGCGCTCATGGAAGCCAGAGATACATAGCGCCAACGCCAGATGACCAAACCGAAAACCACCGCAGCAAAAATGACCGCCAAGGGCGAAAGGGCCAGATAAACTCCCAAGCCCGTGGCCACCCCCTTGCCTCCTTTAAAGCCGAGAAAGGGAGAGTAGCAGTGGCCTAGAATAGCAAAGAGACCCACCAGGGCCACGTAGTCGGGGCTTTTAAGCCAGCCCCAAGCCAGGAGTACCGGTAAGTACCCCTTGGCAGCGTCAAGGACCAGGGTGAGCACCCCCGCCACCTTCCCGGCCGCCCTGGCCACATTGGTGGCACCCACATTACCGCTACCCACCTCCCGGGGATCCTTCTTCCCAAAAAGGCGGGCAAAGAGGAGACCGAAGGGCACAGAACCCAGGAAAAAGGCCAAGAAAATCAGGAGTACCACTTTCCCCACCGTCAAATAATGAGCCATTTGTCCACCTCTTCTGGGGGCAGGGGTGAAACCTGGATCTCCCCCACGCTCCCGCCCCTGTATAAGAAAGTGAAAGGTCCAAGCCCCTTGCAATAACGACCCAGCAGTGAAGCTGCCCTCGCCAACTCCACCTGGGGCTCCTCGCCAATCAGAAGACCAGTAGGGCCAGGAAACCCTTTGGGTTCCAAGAGAATATCCCTGGCAGTAGCCAGGGATTTGACCACGGTGTTCTCACCCTCCCTTCTACCCACCACCAGCTTGACCCCCGGGGACAGGCGAAAGTGGCGCCCCACCTTGAGTAGTTTCACGTCCCGGAGGGAGGGGAGTTCCCCGGGGGGCAGGTGGTCCAAAAGGTCCTTGAGTCTCTTGGAGTAGCCGGGATCCGTGAGGAGGCATCCCCCGGCAGGGGAAGGAATCTTGTCCCACCCGTACTTCTTGGCCAGTTCCAGTTGCCTCTTCCTGCTTCGCCCCTGGATTGCCTCCAGCCTCTCCCTGTCCACCCATCCCTCCCTCTCGGGAATGGTGGGGGGCAGAAGCCGGGCAGAAAGGGGCCTGAGGAGAAGCCCCTCCAATCCCGTCTCCTTTTCGATGAGGCGCAGAATAGGACTCCTCTGGGACATGGGTCTCTGTCCCATCACCTCTCCCGTGATGACAAAGGAGGCCCCCTCCTCTTCCATGATCTCCTTGGCCCTGCGAAGAAAGAGTATCTTACAATCTATGCAGGGGTTCATGTTTTTGCCAAAACCGTGGGGCGGATCCAGTAAGAGGGGCAAAAACTCCCGGGTCAAGTCCACCACTCTATGGACCCTCAAACCGTAAAGCCTCTCCATATCCCGAACAAAAGCGGGGTCCTTCCTCCCTGTAAAGGAGGTGACCATGTGCAGGGGCAACACCTCCACCCCTTGTTCTTCCACCAGTTTCACAGCCAGAAGGCTGTCCAATCCTCCAGAAATCAGCGCCACTGCCTTCACAGAACCTCCCGGTAGTTAGTTAATTAGTTAAATAGTGAAGTAGCAAGAAAGGGAAGCGGAGGATTGGGAAGTGGTGAAGGGTAGATGTCTACCCATCCACCTCCCCAACCCGTCTATCCGTCAACCCATCCACCCTTCACCATGAGCTATGAGCCACGGGTCTTCAACCTCCCTCTCTTCACTTTCAACTTTTAACTTTTCACCGCTTAAACCTGTTCAACCTCTCATGGGCCCTCTCCTTCTCCAAAGGGGAAAGGCTTGCCCGTCTGACGACCTGTCTCAGCATCTCTATGGTCTGGTCGTAAAGGGAACGATCCACAGGATAGGGATGGCCGTCCTTGCCACCATGGGCAAAGCTGAATCGGGCAGGGTCCCGAAAGCTCACGGGGGTGCCGTAAAGGACCTCTGCCGTCAAGGCCAGGGCCCGGAGGGTCTTGGGCCCTAACCCCGGAGTCTCCAGAAGTTCCTGGAAATGACGGGGCAACCTGCGCCTTGCCTCCTCCAGGCCCCTCTTCAACCTATCCACATCAATGTCCCTCATAAGGATATGGTGGCGAGAGGGCATCTCCAGTACCTGAATCTTCTTCATCTCCTTCACCAGGGCCTGGACATGGTACTCCTCCACCAGGGTCACCACCCCCCGGCGAGCCTGGCAACTCTCCCTGGCCACCATGTTCAAAGCCCTACCTCTGGCCATGGCACATACTGCCTTGTGGGGCTCCTCTACAAATGACGAAAGGCCTTCACTGAGCCAGTGATACCGTCTGGCATATCGGTTCGTGACGTTCATGCCCTGTTGAACCACAGCCCAGTGGCCTTGGGGAGTGAAAATGATGACGTGGTGGTAAAGCTGGTAACCGTCCTGGAGAGCCGTGCTGTCCACTTTAGCACTCATACGACTGGCGTAAACCAGGGGTGCAGGATCGAAACCCCCCAAATCCGCTGCTGCCTCCACCTCCTGGGGAGTCCGCCTGGACACCCGACCCTTGCCCCCAGCCACGAATAGGCCCAGCTCGGGTGCCGAATCCTTCAACGCCTCCTTAACCGCCCCCGTGACCGTGGTGGTGACACCGCTGGAGTGCCAGTCGAAACCTAAAAGACAACCAAAGGCCTGAAACCAGAAAGGATCGGCAAAACGGCGGACCACCTCCTTGCCGCCGTAATCGGCCACTAGAAGGGTCACCACCTCCCGGGCCAGCTTCGCCATCCTGCTAAAAAGCCAGGGAGGCGCCTTACCGCCGTGCAAGGGCAAATGGGCAGCGCCTGTGGGTCTCATGCCTTGAAATATACCACCCCTCCCAAGATTCTGAAAGGGAAGGACCCCCTTCTTCGAAGTTCAGGGGAGAAGTGGATAAAAAGGCCTTGCAAAAAAATGGGGGCCTGTGCTATGGAGGGGAGCGCTTTAAAACCCGTGGGAGGAGTTGGTCATGGCCAGGCGTTGCGAAATCTGCGGTAAGGGTCCTATGAGCGGCCACAAAATCAGTCACGCCCACAACGTGAGCAAGCGGAAGTTTCTGCCCAACATCCAAAGGGTTAAGGTCCGCTATCCCAACGGCACAGTAAAAACCATCAAGGTATGCACCAAGTGCCTCAAGGCAGGAAAAGTGGTCAAGGCCTGAAAGGGGAGGCTCTCCTCCCGCTCTTCACAAAAAACTGCACCCCACCTGTTTCACAGCGTTCCTCAAAAGGGATTCCTGGGTGATGCCTCCGACAGCCTAGAGCCCTTCACCTCATCATTCTCTCTACTCTCACCACCCCGGGAATCCTACGGATCGACTTTTTAACCCGCTCCAGGTGTTCCACGTCCTTCACATCTATGACGAAGTTGAGGTAGGCCTTTCCCTGGCCTGTAGTGGCCACATCGGCCCTCTCCACGTTCACCCCTTCCCCCGCTATGGCCTGGGAAATCTCTGCTAAAAGCCCCATCTTATCTTCCGTCTCCACCCTGAGTTTCACAGGCAACACACTCCTGTCGTCTATGTCCCACTCAGCATCCACCTGGCGCTCGGGATCCACCCTCAAATGAAGGAGATTGGGACAGTCAGCGGTATGGATGGTGACCCCTTTACCTCGGGTGATATAACCCACAATCTCGTCACCGGGAATGGGGTTGCAACAACGGGCGAAACGAACCAACACATCATCCAGTCCCTTAACCGTGACCTTCACATCCCGCTCTTTGCGGGGTCGGCGGACCTCTTCTTGAAGCTTTTTCTTCTCCCGCTCCCCCATCTCCTCAGGGGGTATGGCCCTCCTCACCACCTGGCGGGCACCCACCCTGCCAAAGCCTACGGCCACCACCAAATCGTAGGCGTTGTTGAAGCCCAATTCCTGGGCCACCTTGTCTACTTCACCCCTGTCCAGCTTCTTCAGGAAGTTTCTGCCAAACTTCCTGAATTCCTTCTGGCACAGGTCCCGTCCCAGTTCAAAGGCCCGCTCCCTCTCCTGGGCCCTAAGCCAAGACTGGATCTTGGCCCTGGCCCGGGTGGTCTTCACCAGTCTCAACCAATCCCGACTGGGGTGGCGCTCGGGGGAAGTGACAATTTCTACCTGCTCCCCTGTTTTCAGCTGGTAACTCAAAGGAACCAACCGACCATCCACCCGGGCACCGGCACAGTGGTGTCCCACCTCAGTGTGAACGGCATAGGCAAAGTCAATGGGCGTGGCCCCCCGGGGCAGGGCCTTGACCTCACCCTTGGGGGTGAAAACATAGACCTTCTCAGGGAACAGATCCACTTTGAGGTTCTGGAGAAACTCCCGGGAATCCCTCATGTCCTGCTGCCACTCAAGAAGGTGACGCAGCCAAGTGACCACCCGGTCTTCTTCCTGGTCAGACTTCCCCTCCTTGTATCGCCAATGGGCAGCTATGCCTTCCTCGGCCACCCGGTGCATATCCCACGTGCGGATCTGGAACTCCACCTTTTCACCTCCAGGACCAACCACCGTGGTATGTAGGGATCGGTACATATTGGGCTTGGGCATGGCTATATAGTCCTTGAAACGACCGGGGATGTGGGGCCAGCTGGAGTGTATGATCCCCAAAACCATGTAGCACTGGTCCACGGTGTCCACAATGATCCGCAGAGCTATGAGGTCGTAAAGGTCTTCGAAAGTGAGGTTGTGCTCCAACATTTTGCTATAGATAGAAAAAAAGCTCTTGGGGCGGCCCGTCACCTCCGCCCTGATCCCTTTCGCCTCCAGCTTTTCCTTCATCACCCGAATCATGTTCTGGATGTAGGCTTCTCGTTCTTCCCGCCTCTTGGCCACCCTCTCCCGGATGTACTCGTACATCTCGGGGTTGAGTTCTCGAAAAGCCAGATCCTCCAACTCCCATTTCAACCAGGCAATGCCCAACCGGTGGGCCAGGGGCACGTATATATCCATGGTCTCTTGAGCAATGCGTTTCCGCTTGGCCTCCCTAGGGATAAAATGGATGGTTCTCATGTTGTGGAGTCTATCGGCCAGCTTGATAAGGATGACCCGGATATCTTTGGCCATGGCCAGGAGCATCTTCCTTATGGTCTCTGCCTGTTGCTGGAGCATGGTCCTGGACTCCAGCCTTCCAATCTTGGAGACACCCTCCACCAAGAAGGCGATGTCTTCACCAAACTCCCGTATCAGATCCTTGAAAACGACAGCGGTATCCTCTAGGACATCGTGGAGGAGGCCAGCGGCCACAGTGTTAGGGTCCATTCTCATCCTTGCCAGAATAACGGCCACGTTGAGGGGATGAACAATATAGGGCTCTCCCGACTTCCTTTTCTGACCCTTGTGGGCCTCGTCGGCAAAGTGGAAAGCCCTTTCCAATATCTCCAAGGAACTCTGGGGGTGATGGGAAAGAATCTCCCTCTTTATATCCTCCAGCTGTTCCTCGTATTCCTCGTATTTAGTGTAGACCGGTTCCATCTCTCTTCTTCTCCCCGGGATAGTGGGAATATAGGTCCCTACTCCCACCTTGGCAAGAGAAAACGGTCCACTGGGCTCCCACAAACTTTTACCAAGGGGCCCAGGGAAAGAACTTCCCTCCCTTCATCGTAGATCCCATTGCTCCAGCACCTATACCATACTAAGATGGGGAACAGCCGTAATAAAGAAGGAGGAGAAAATGGAAGCCGTCACCAGTACCAGTATCAGGGAGCTTAAGAAACTTTTCTCCGGCAAGGTGAGGGACGTTTACCAAGCGGATGGGGACAAAATCCTTCTGGTGGCTACGGATCGCATCTCGGCCTTCGACGTGGTTTTCGACGAAGGCATCCCCGGCAAGGGCCAGGTTCTCACCCGCATCTCCAATAAATGGTTCAGCATGATAGACCAGGTACCCAACCACCTCATCTCCACCCATCCCCAAGAAGAACTACCTTTTTTGGCCAACTACCCTGAGCTAGAAGACAGGGCCGTCCTGGTGAAGAAACTGAAAAGGCTGGACGTGGAGTGTGTGGCCCGGGGCTACCTCTTTGGAAGTGCCTGGAAAGACTACCAGACCACGGGAGAGATATGCGGCATAAAACTCCCACCGGGCATGAAACAGGCCGAGCGCTTTCCCCGACCCATCTTCACCCCTGCCACCAAGGCAGAGAGTGGCCACGACGAAAACATCCCTTTCGAAGAGTACGTCAGGATCGTCGGCAACGAAGAGATAGCCCACAGGGTGAAGGAGATCTCCCTGGAGATCTACTCCTGGGCCCACAACCTCTTGTGGGACAGGGGCATCATCCTCTCAGACACCAAATTCGAGTTCGGCCTGGACCAAGAAAGCAACCTCTACCTCATAGACGAGGTCCTCACCCCCGACTCCAGCCGCTTCTGGTCACAGAGGACCTACCAGGTAGGCACCAGCCCCCCCAACTATGACAAGCAGTTCATCCGGGATTATCTGGAGACCCTGGACTGGGACAAAAGGCCCCCAGCTCCACCTTTGCCCCAGGAGATCATAGAAAAGACCATCTCCCGTTACAAAGAGATAGAAGAGATCATCCTCTCCCTATTATCCCATCGGGCACGATAGGGGCCCCACTCCAGAGCCCAAAGAAACTTCCAAACGAATCTGCCTGGGCCATACCATTAGAGGGCCCTGCCCGTCACCAGACTAAGGCAAAAGCACCACGCTCAGAGCCTACGCCGGAAGAACTTGATGCCAAACCAAATGAGAACGGCCACCACATTCACCCAGGCAACGACCTCTATGATGAAAAGCCCCTTACCCATCCCTTCCCCTATATCACAAACTCCCTCTCGTGCTCATGATACCAGACAATGATTCTCTCTACAGCCTCCTGGGCCGATTCCACGATATGAAAAATATCCAGATTGTCCTCGTCTATGTATCCCCTGCCAAGCACCTCACCCTTGAGCCACTCCACCAGCCCCGTCCAGTACTCCTTACTCACCAACACCACAGGAAAAGGCTGTATCTTGGAGGTCTGGATGAGCAAGATAGTCTCAAAAAACTCGTCTATGGTCCCAAGACCACCGGGAAGGAGAACAAAGGCTGTAGCATAGCGCACCAACATCACTTTGCGAACAAAGAAGTAATGGAAATTCAAGGTGAGGGTGGTGTAAGGGTTGGGCTTTTGTTCGTGGGGTAGATCAATGTTCAGGCCCACGGACTTACCGCCCGCCTCAAAAGCTCCCCTGTTGGCCGCCTCCATGACCCCTGGCCCCCCTCCGGTGAAGACGGAAAAACCCGCCTTTGCCAACTCCACTCCCACCTCCCTGGCCAACTGGTAAACCCGGTCCCCTTCCTTCACCCGGGCCGAGCCATAAACGGTAACCGCCGGCAAAAAGGCAGGCAAGGCGTCGAAACCTTCAACAAAATCCCCTATGATGCGAAACATCCTCCAAGACTCTTCGTTGCAAAGGTGATTTAGCTCAAATAGGGTGGGGCGTGTCATCACAAACCCTCCTTTTTGTTTTCAGATTACCAGAGCCTCCACCAGGTTTAAAGCACACAGGGAGGGGAAAAGAGGGCCTGGCCTTCCCACCTGATCCTATGATACCCATTTAAAGAGAGGCAGGAAAAAACCTCAGGAGGAAGAGTATGAGTGAAATTTTAGACGTCACGGCCCGGGAGATTTTGGACTCTAGAGGCAACCCCACGGTGGAAGTGGAGGTGCTTCTGGATTCGGGAGCTGTGGGTAGGGCTGCCGTACCCTCCGGCGCCTCCACAGGGGAACGGGAAGCCCTGGAGCTCAGAGACGGCGAGAAGGAACGTTACCTGGGCAAAGGTGTGAAGAAGGCCGTAGAGAATGTGAACGAGCTCATCGGGCCCGAGATCCTGGGACTAGACGCCCTTGATCAGGTCCTCATAGACCAAACCATGATCCACCTGGACGGGACGGACAACAAATCCAGGCTGGGGGCCAATGCCATCCTGGGGGTCTCCCTGGCGGTAGCCAAAGCCGCCGCCTTAGAGTTAGGTACACCCCTTTACCGCTACATAGGAGGAGTCAACGCCAAAGTCCTTCCCGTTCCGCAGATGAATGTCCTCAACGGAGGGGTCCACGCCGACAACAACGTGGACATCCAGGAATTCATGATTGTCCCCTGGGGGGCGCCCAACTTTTCAGAAGCCCTGAGAATGGGCTCCGAGGTCTTTCACCATCTCAAGGCCGTCCTCAAAGCCAAGGGACACAATACAAACGTGGGAGACGAGGGGGGATTCGCCCCCGACCTCCAGAGCAACGAAGAGGCCCTGGAAATCATGGTGGAAGCCATCGAAAAGGCGGGCTACAGTCCCGGCGAAGACGTGGCCATAGCCCTGGATCCGGCGGCCAGCGAGTTCTACAGGAACGGCCTCTATATCCTCAAGGCTGAGGCCAAACCCGAGAAGGACTACCAAGAGCTGGTGGAGTTCTACGTCCAACTGGTGGAAAAGTATCCCATCATATCCATAGAAGATGGCCTGGCGGAGAACGACTGGAAGGGTTGGCGCTACATGACCGAGGCCCTAGGGGACAAGATCCAGCTAGTGGGAGACGACATCTTTGTCACCAACACCAAAATCATAAGGAAGGGTATAGAATCCCACGTGGCCAACGCCGTGCTCATCAAGCTCAACCAGATCGGCACCCTAACCGAGACCCTGGAAGCCGTCGAGCTGGCCACCAAAGCCAGATACAAGGTGGTCATATCCCACCGCTCAGGAGAGACGGAAGACACCACCATCGCCGACCTAGCCGTGGCCGTAAACTCCGGCCAAATCAAGACGGGCTCCGTGTGCCGCACCGACCGAATCTGCAAGTACAACCAGCTCCTACGCATCGAAGAGGAACTGGGTGAGACAGCCCAGTTCTTGGGAAAGGAGGCCTTTAAAAGATGAGCCCGGCCATCCATCCAGCAGCCCGCTACTGGGAAGAACTCCAGGTAGGGGAGGTCTTCCACTCTCCTGCTCGAACGGTGACCGAAGCGGACATCGTCAACTTCTGCGGGGTATCGGGGGACTTCAACCCCCTCCACTCGGACAGGACCTTCGCCAGCGCCGGTCTCTTCGGCGAACCTATTGCCCATGGTCTCCTAGTCCTCTCCATAGCCACGGGAGCCATGAGCCGCCTGGGCTTTGTGGAGGGCACCGTTGAAGCCTTCCTAGGCCTCAACTGGCGCTTCAAGGCTCCGGTGAAGATAGGGAACACGGTGAGGGTGGAGTTCAAGATTAAAGAGAAGAAGGAGAGTAAAAAGCCTGGCCATGGCATTATAGTTCTGGAGGTGACCATCAAGAACCAGCGAAGTGACGTGGTCCAGGAGGGAGAGTGGTACCTCCTGGTGAGGAAAAAGAGCAGCGCCTAATGGGGTGAGGTGGTGAAGAGACACCTGGACTGGTTAAGGCAGGGGGAACGGGACCTGGAAAAGGCCAGAGTGGACCTGGAGCACGGGTATTACGAATGGGCCTGTTTCACCAGCCAGCAGGCCTCAGAAAAGGCCGTGAAAGCCCTGGCCATGCACCGGGGACTCACCATCTGGGGCCATTCCCTCTTGGAGATGCTAAGGGTCTTAGAAAGAGAAGGGGAACTACCCATACCAGGGGACCTGAAGGAGCTGGCCAAGACCCTGGACAAGTTGTACATACCCACCAGGTACCCCAACGGATTCCCTTGGGGAAACCCCTCCGACTATTACACCCAAAAGGATGCCCTGGAGGCCATAAATGCGGCGGAAAGGATCATGGGGTTCTGTAAAGGTCTTATCTCTGGATAGGGACAAGGCCCTGGCCCTGGCTCTGGAAACAGCCCAGGCCCTCAAGAAAGAACTGCCCTGGGTGAGGGAGGTCTATCTCTTCGGCTCCCTGGCCCGGGGAGATCACACGGGCACCAGCGACATGGACATCCTGGTGGTAGCCCAGGGACTCACCCGGGAGAATTTCCGGGAACTCTACTCCCGGGTGTACGACCTTCTGGCATCCAGACTGGAGATCTCCTTCGACCTCATTCTCGCACCCCAGGAAGAGAGGGAAAGATATCTCCAGTCCCTGGGCCCCGTGGTGCCCCTGGGAGAAAGCCAACCTCACCTTTGAAATCCCCAAACAACCGAGGCCTTGATTCTCACCCGGGACAATTCCGGGGGTAACAATCGTATGTCTCTGCGATTTTGATAGGGCTATCCCGTTTTTCCCCAGCTTTGCCAAGAAAAGGATGGGTCATGATGAAAGGGAGATGAAAACAGGGTCACAATGCTTCTTCTGGACCACCAGACAAAAGGGTCTGGATAAGCTCCATGTGGCGATCCAGGGCCCCTTTATTTCTCAAGAGCACCCCCCGGGCCCGCTCCCCCATGGAGCTGGCCTTCCCTTCATCGGCCAGGAAGGCCCTCATCTCCTTCTCCAGATCCTCCCGAGCCACCACCCTTATCCCTCCTCCCCTCCTTAGGTCCTCCACCATATCCACAAAGTTGAAATAGCTAGGACCCATGAGGATGGACTTGGCAAAGAAGGCGGGCTCCAGGGGGTTGTGGCCTCCCCGGTCAATCCAGGATCCCCCCACCAGGGCTATCCTGGCCACAGAGTAAGCTGCCGCCAGCTCCCCCAATGTATCCAGAAGAATGACGGGCTCTCCCTTGCGTTCTTCTATCTGGGTCCTTAGCACCCAAGCCATTCCCCTGTCCCGGAGGACAGACTCCACTTCGTCCCTCCTACGGGGATGGCGAGGAGCTAAAAGGAGGGTGAGATGGGGAAACTCCCCCCTCAAAGAGACAAAGGCATCCAATATCAACTCCTCCTCCCCGGGATGGGTGGAGCCCGCCACTATCACTTCCTCATCCCGGGATAAACGGAACCTTTCCAACACCTCCCGGGGATCCACCTCCTCCAGCTGGAGGATGGCCTGGTCATACTTGAGGTTACCCGCCACCACCACCTTTTCGTTGGGTGCCCCCAGGGCTAGAATCCGGGCGGCATCCCGGGGAGACTGCATGGCCATGGACTGGAAGTATCTCCATACGTGCCTCAAGAGGGGCTGAGCCTTGCCGTAGCCCTCAAAAGAAGAGGGGGAAATCCTCCCGTTCACCAAAACAACCTGGGTCCCTTTCAAGGCCAGGGACCGCAGAAGGTTGGGCCATATCTCTGTCTCCACCAAGGCAAAGAGCTGGGGACAAATCCTCCTCACCACCCGCCCCACCAGAGGAGCCCAGTCCAGGGGCAGGAAGAGGTGATGGTCTATGTACCTCCCCACCCGTTCCAAGACCGTCTCCTTGCCCGTCTCCGTCACCGTGGAGAGGTAGATGGAGGCCTGGGGATACTTCTCCCGCAAGGCCTTGACCAAAGGGGATACGGCCATCACCTCTCCAACGGAGACAGCGTGGATCCAGAAAACGGGCTCCCCCTGGGGCTCGGGGGGCAACTCCAGGGCCACCCTCTCCTCCCAACCCACCCGCCAGCGGGGAGTGGCAGCCACCTTGTAAGCCAAAAGGGGAGAGGCCACCAGGGCACCTCCCCCTAAAAGGATGTTATACCCTCCCCACAGGGCCTTGCGCCAAATCGACTCCTCCATCTTCCCTCTACTCACCAGCTATGAGCATGAGCCACGAGCTATTCTTCCTGGCACAGTTCCAGCAAAAGCCCCCCCGTGGACTTGGGATGGAGGAAGGCGATGAGGGTGTTGTGGGCTCCCTTCCGAGGCTTCTCGTCCACCAGCCGGACCCCCCTGGCCTTTAGCTTCTCCAGCATGGCCTCCACGCTGTCCACTCCTAAGGCCAGGTGATGCACCCCTTCCCCTCTCTTCTCTATAAACTTTGCCACGGGAGAATCGGGAGAAGTGGCTTCCAGAAGCTCGATACGGGTCTCACCCACGGGAATGAAGGCCACCTTCACCTTCTGCTCCTCCACCACTTCTTCCCCTTCCACTTCCAGGCCCAGGGCCCTGAAAATCTCCTTGGCCTTCTCCAAATCCCTCACGGCCACCCCTATGTGACTCACTTTTTCATACATGTCCACCTCCTGATCCCATTATCTTCCCACCAGTTTATCATAATCGGAATGGGAACCTATCCAAAACCAGACATCCCCTCATCTACCTCCGTTCCCAGGGCCCTGTATCTCTTCCCTACTCTGACAGACCAGTATCTTCCTACCTTCTTCGATTTGAGGGAAGGATGCTTAGGTTGGGTCTTCATCAACTGGAAACTCTTATCGGCCAGACCCTGAACCCATTTGGGCAATCTATTATAACAATCCCAAAAAGAAGGGGAAGCAAAATGCCTCATAACTCAGTACACTTCCCCTTCTTAAAGTCCTCCATAGCCCGGGTCGCCAGATCGTCTAGCTTCCCCGCCCTAACGTCTCTTTCCAGCTTTTCGTCCCATATCCTGGCATCGAACTCCTCGAACCACTCCCTAAAAGCTCTGAGTTCTTCCTCTGAAAAACTCTCCACCCTTTTAATAGTCTCCTCTAAAAGGTTCACCTCTTACCCCCCACCCATCTATCTGTGCTCCAAATTTAATAATCCTTCCCCCACTATTACACAAGGGAAGAGGGGGTTCTTCAACCCTCCTCCACCACCCCCGGTGGGATCTGGGGCTCTACCCGTATGGTGGAGAAGTTGGTGTAGGTGACCAGTCCGGGGGCAGCCTTAGGAATCTTCCTCACGTAGCGCCGCTGGGTGTAGTCCACATCCACCGCCGGGGACTGACGGGCCTTGCTAAAGTAAGCCGCCAGAGCCGCTGCTTCCTGGATCTCCTGGCCAAGGGGCTGAGAGCTTTTTAGAATCACATGGGCACCGGGGTAAGCCCTGACGTGAAACCACAGATCTCGCCTGTGAGAGCGCTTGAAGGTTACCTCTTCGTTGCCTCTAGGGTGGCGCCCCACCAGGATGGTATTCCCCATGGAAGACCTGAAAACCCGGTAGGGCAACACGCTGGGACCCTGGCTCCTCCTACCCTTTCCTGCCGTCCCCCGTCCCCGGTCTCTGGTCATCCCAAGCCCACCTGCCTCCAGCTCCCCCCGCATGATCTCCAGTTCCTCCAGGCCCTGGGCCGATCCCAGAAGCCACTCCAGCTCCTCCAGATACCCCTTCCTGGCCTCCAGCCCTTCCTTCCTAGCGGCCATAGCCCGGGCCTTCCTCTTGAGCTTGGAATACCGACGAAAGTACTCCTGGGCCGCCCTGGAAGGGGTGAGGCCCTGGGGTATGGGTATTTTGAGCATCTCCCCGGGAGAATAGGGGTCCTCCATCTCCACCTCCCGGGTCCCGGGAGGAATGCGGGAAAGATGGATGAAGAGGGTTTCCCCCCACTTCTTAAACCGCTGGACATCCTGGGTCTCCTTTTCCTCCTTTTCCAGGATAGCCAGAATCTTTCCCACCTTCCTCAGTTCCTTCCTTACCGCCTTTAAAAGCCGAGACCTAAGGGCCTCTGCGACCTGTCCCTCCCACTTTTCCCGGACAAAAGCCTCCAAGAGTGAGAGCAAAGGCCCCACCTCCCCCTGGCCCAGATGGTGAAGGGGAAAGGGATAAACCCCTATAGGGCTTTCACCCCTCCGATATAAATGCCCCACACCCTCCTCCATCTCCTCCCGCATCTCCTGCCCCACCTCCCAGGCCTTAAGGAGGGCCCAGGGCCCCTGGACATCCCCCATGCGGTATTCCATTTCCCTCAGGGCATAGGGCGGAAAGAGGGCATGGCGGGCCAGGGACTCCAGGGGAGTGGCTTCCCGGGTCAAGAGTTCTAAAAAAGCCTCCCTGTCCAGGGCAAAGGGATCCAACCGGTTATGGGGAGGGGGCGGGGTGTAGGATCTGCCCGGCAACACCTCCCTCACCCGGCTCATGTCCCGATAGATGCGCTTGGCCGCCTCGAGAATCTTGCCACTATTGTCAAGGACCATGAGATTGGAGTGACGACCCATGATCTCCGCCACCAGGATGTAGGCATCGCCGTGGCCTACCAGGTCTTTCTTCACCAGCTCCAGATGAAGGATGCGCTCGGAAGGAACCTGGCTCACCCTCCGGATCACAGCCCCCCTCAGGAGGCTCCCCAGATAGCGGGCAAAGTGGTCCGCCTCCTTCGACAAGAAAGAAGGGTCCTTCAGCCAATAGACCCCCGCCCTGGCAGGGTCCAGGGCGAAATAAAGTATACCACCCCCCAGTTCCAGCCCCACCCCCAGGGGAGTGGTATGGAAAACCCGCCTCACCCGGGCCCCGGGCAGCACCTCCCCCAGGGCCTTCACCACAGCTGTGAAGAGAAAGTAGTCCACGGCAGAACAGTTTACGGAGGATAAACCCGTTAGGCAAATGATTCCCTATCAGGACTTCCCCCAAAATTCCCTTCCTGGTAAAGGCATCATGTTCAGAATCCTGGATTTTTTCTTTCCAACAAGTGAAAAGGCGGGGCATTCCTCCCTTGCCCATGGCTGATAGCTGATGGCTCATGGCTGATAGCAACTGTGAGCTATGAACTATGAGCTATCATCTCTGCGGTCGGAACGCCTCGCCCTGACCCATAAGACCAAAAATGAGGGAAGTCCTGATTCCCTATGGGGCAACACTGAGAGCGGATCCTTTTTGTTCATTCTTATTCCCATGGCTACCAAGAAATAAAACCGGGCCCAGGGGATATTCCCCCAGGGCCCGATTGAAGCAATGATTGGCCAACTACAGGACCACCTTCTCCTGGTACTCGCCGAAGACCTCCCTCATAGCCCCGGCGATTTCTCCCAGGGTAGCATAAACCCGGACGGCATCCAGAATGGGGAACATGATGTTGCCACCGTCCCTGGCCACCCGTTTCACCTCTTCCAGGGCCTTCTTCACCCTGGCATTGTCCCGCCTCTGGCGCAGCTCCCTCACCCTTTCTATCTGGCCAGATTCCACGGAGGGGTCTATCTTGAGGATCTCCCGCTCCTCCTCTTCTTCTTCCACCTGGAAGGCGTTGACCCCCACGATGATCTGCTCCTTCTTGTCTATGGCCAGCTGGTAGGCATAGGCGGCATCCTGGATCTCCTTCTGGACGTAACCTTCCTCAATGGCCGCCATCATGCCCCCCATCCCGTCTATCCTGTCCAGGTACTCCAGGACCTTCCTCTCAATCTCCTCGGTCATGGCCTCCACGGCGTAGGAACCCGCCATGAGGTCTATGGTGTCGGCCACACCGGACTCGTAGGCGATGACCTGCTGAGTCCTGAGGGCGATCATGGCCGACTTGGCCGTGGGCAGGGCCAGAGCCTCGTCCAGGGCGTTGGTATGGAGGGACTGGGTGCCTCCCAGGACAGCGGCCAGGGCCTGTATGGTGACTCTGATCACGTTGTTCTCGGGCTGCTGGGCCGTGAGGGTGCAACCCGCTGTCTGGGTGTGGAAGCGGAGTCTCCAGGACTGGGGTCTCTTGGCCCCGAAGCGCTCCTTCATGATCCTGGCCCACAGCCTCCTGGCCGCCCTGAACTTGGCCACCTCCTCCAGGAGGTTGTTGTGGGCATTGAAGCAGAAGGAGAGCCTGGGTGCAAAGTCGTCCACGTGGAGACCCGCCTTGATAGCTGCCTCCACATAGGCGATGCCGTCGGCCAGGGTGAAGGCCACTTCCTGGACGGCGGTGGAACCCGCCTCCCGGATGTGATAGCCCGAGATGGAGATGGGGTTCCACTTGGGAACGTAGTCCTTACAGTAGGCGAAGATGTCGGTGATGATCCGCATGGAGGGCGAGGGGGGAAAGATGTAAGTGCCCCTGGCGATGTACTCCTTGAGGATGTCGTTCTGGATGGTACCCCGGAGTTTCTCGGAAGCCACCCCCTGTTTCTCCCCCACGGCGATGTACATGGCCAAAAGGATAGAAGCCGTGGCGTTGATGGTCATGGAGGTGGAGACCCTGTCCAGGGGAATGCCGTCGAAGAGGACCTCCATGTCCGCCAGGGAATCTATGGCCACCCCCACCCGGCCCACTTCCCCCCGGGCCATGGGATGGTCCGAGTCGTAGCCCATCTGGGTGGGCAGGTCGAAAGCCACAGAGAGGCCCGTCTGGCCTTGCTCCAGGAGATACTTGTAGCGCTTGTTGGACTCCTCGGCGGTGGCGAAGCCCGCGTACTGGCGCATGGTCCAGAACCGGCCCCGGTACATGGTGGGCTGGACGCCCCGGGTCATGGGGTACTCCCCGGGAAGACCCAGCCTCTCCCCGTAATCGAAATCCTCCAGGTCCGCAGGGGTGTAGACCCGCTTGATCTCTATACCTGAGAAAGTCTCAAACTTGGGTCTGCGCTCAGGAGCCTTCTCCAACACCTTCTTAAGGGTGACCCCTTCCCACTGCTGGAGGTCCTTTCTTATCTCCTCCAACGCCTCTTCTCGATAGAGTCTCATGTCTGCCTATACCTCCCTCACCAAAAGACTCCCCCCTTGCCTTCCTAATCCACAGATTCACTCCTGAGGTTCCAGGACCACCAGCACGGCACTGGCCTCCACCGTGTCTCCCTCTTTCACCTTTATGCTCTTCACCACCCCATCGTAAGGGGCCTTAAACTCATTCTCCATTTTCATGGCCTCTAGAATGACCAGGGGCTGGTCCTTCTTCACCTGGTCTCCCTCGGAGACCAACACCTTCACCACCTTACCAGGCATGGCCGTGGCCACCTCGCCTGTACCAGCCCCTACAGCCTCACCCAGGATGGAGAGAAGCTTCTTTTTCATCTCGTCCATAAGATCGATGTGGAAATGCTCTCCTTTCACCAGGACGCTGAAGCCTCCCCCAGGCCTGTTATCCACGTCCACCTCGTAGCTCTCGCCTTCTTTGAGCACAGAGTAAACACAGCAGCCGTGGCGCCGGACATCCAGGACCAGCCCTCTCTCACCGTCCACCACCACCTTATAAAGATCCCCCCCCAAGGGCACCACTTCCACCCTGAACTCTTTACCCAACTCTTCTATGGTAGCAACGTAAGCCATGATGCTTCTCCTTCAGTCCAGATTTAACAGAGCCCCGTTCTCATCTGGAGCTTGCGGCCGTAGAGCTTCCAGGGGCTTATCCCCTGGCTTTGAGTGGGAGCAGCTGCCTTAGGAGCCTTCTCCTCCAGATAAACATGGACAGCCGTGGCAGCCAGGGCTATGTCCAGGTATTGGGGCTCCCGTCCCTCCTCCATCTTTTTGAAGACAGTGTCTATAAAGGTGGTATCGAAGTTACCCTCCAGAAAGAGGGGGTTGTCCATGACCCGCTCATGGAAGGGTATGGTGGTCTTGATGCCCTTCACTACAAACTCCGAGAGGGCCCTCCTGGTCCGTTCCACCGCCTCTCGCCTGTCCTTGCCCCACACAATCAGCTTACCGATGATGGGATCGTACTCCATGGGCACTACAGCACCCTCGAAGACCCCGATGTCCACCCTCACCCCAGGTCCACCTGGAAGCCTGAGACCCCAGATAGTGCCGGGAGAAGGCAAAAAGTTGTTGTAGGGGTCCTCGGCGTAGATACGGCATTCAATGGAGTGGCCCCTCATCTTCACTTCATGCTGGGCAATGGTGAGGGACTCCCCGGCGGCTATTTTTATCATCTCCTTAACGATGTCTATACCCGTCACCATCTCCGTGACGGGATGTTCCACCTGGAGACGGGTGTTCACCTCCAGGAAGTAGAAGTTTCTATCCCTGTCCATGAGAAACTCCACTGTACCTGCACTGTAGTAGCCCGCCGCCTGGGCCACCTTGAGGGCCGCCTCTCCCATCCTTCGGCGCAGATCCTCATCTATAAGGACGGAAGGAGCCTCTTCGATCACCTTCTGGTGCCTCCTTTGGATGGAGCACTCCCTCTCACCCAGATAGATACCGTTACCATCCCTGTCCACCAGAATCTGCATCTCCACGTGACGGGGGTTCTCAATATACTTCTCCAGGTAGAGGGAGTCATCGTCGAAAGCCGACCTGGCTTCGGAACGGGCCATCCTGATGGCACTGGCCATCTCCTCTTCCTTCTCCACCAGTCTCATACCCTTGCCACCACCACCGGAGACGGCCTTAAGCATAACAGGATAACCCATCTTACGGGCCTGGGCTATGATCTCCTCATCGCCTAAAGGCTCCAGGGTACCGGGAATCACCGGTGCCCCTGCCTCTTTGGCCGTCTGACGGGCCACCGTCTTGCTACCCATGGCCACGATGGCCTCTTTGGGAGGACCTATAAAGACTATACCTTCCTCCTCGCAGCGGGTGGCGAAATCGGCGTTCTCCGCCAGAAAACCATAGCCGGGATGTATGGCATCACAACCCGCCTTCTTGGCCACCTCGATTATCCTCTCAATATTGAGATAGCTTTCCCGGGCGGGGGCGGGACCTATGTGATAGGCCTCATCGGCATAGCGCACATGGAGGGCATCCCTGTCCACATCGGAGAAGACGGTGGCACAGGTGATGCCCATCTCCCGACAGGCCCTGAGAAGCCTCACGGCAATCTCGCTTCTGTTGGCAACCAGGATCTTTTTGAACATCTCCCCACCCCCTACAGCGGGATATTCCCGTGTTTCTTGGGAGGATTGGTATCCCTCTTGTTCTGGAGAGACTCCAGAGCCTGAACGATGCGCTTCCTGGTGATTTTGGGCTCGATAACCTCGTCGATGTAACCCAGTTGAGCCGCCATATAGGGATTGGCAAAGGTCTTTCGGTACTCGGCCACCAACCTCTCCTTCTCTGCCTCGGGATCTTCGGCCTCCATGAGTTGCTTCCTGAAAATGATATTCACGGCTCCATCAGGACCCATAACGGCGATCTCCGCCGTTGGATAGGCAAGGTTTATATCTCCCCTCACGTTTTTGGAGCCCAACACGTCAAAGGCACCACCATAAGCCTTCCGGGCAACCACCGTCACTTTAGGCACCGTAGCCTCGCAGTAGGCATAGAGGAGCTTAGCGCCATGGAGGATGATACCTCCGTGCTCCTGGGCCACCCCGGGAAGGAAACCGGGAACGTCTTCGAAGGTGACAATGGGAATGTTGAAGGCATCACAGAAACGGACGAAACGAGCCCCCTTGATGGAAGCCTTTATATCCAGGCAGCCCGCCAAGACCATGGGCTGATTGGCCACTATACCCACCGGCTGACCGTTAAAACGAGCAAAACCTACAACAATATTCTGGGCGTAGTGGGGATGAACCTCCAAGAAGTAGTGGTCGTCCACCACGGCTTTGATGAGCTCCTTCATGTCGTAGGGTTTGTTGGGATCGTCGGGCACCAGATAGTTGAGGTCCTCATCTTCCCGGTAGGGATCGTCATTGGTCTCTCTGTAAGGGGGGTCCTCCAGGTTGTTGCTGGGCAAGAAGCTCATGAGTTCCCGAATCATGAGGAGGCACTCCTCATCGTTTTCAGCGGCAAAGTGGGCCACACCACTTATGGTGTTATGGGCCATGGCACCACCCAGTTCCTCCTTGGTGATCTCCTCATGGGTGGTGGCCCTGATCACATCGGGACCGGTGATGAACATGTAACTGGTCCCCTTAACCATGAAGGTGAAATCCGTCATGGCAGGGGAATAGACGGCTCCACCGGCACAGGGACCCATGATAGCCGAGATCTGAGGAACCACCCCGGAGGCCAGCACGTTCCTGAGGAAGATATCTGCATAAGCCACCAAACTGACCACCCCTTCCTGAATCCTGGCCCCCCCTGAATCATTGAGACCTATGACAGGAGCCCCATTGCGCATAGCCAGGTCCATGATCTTACACACCTTCTTGCCGAACATCTCGGAGAGAGAACCACCAAAGGTGGTGAAATCGTGGGAAAAAACATAGACCAGGCGGCCGTCTATCTTCCCGTAGCCAGTAACTACGCCGTCGCCCAGGATCTTTTGTTTGTCGATGCCAAAATGGGGACACCTATGAACCACAAACCTGTCCATCTCCACAAAAGTGCCTTTATCCAAAAGGATATCCAGCCTCTCCCGGGCTGTGAGTTTACCCATTTTATGTTGTTTTTCGATCCGAGCCTTTCCCCCACCCAGCTCTGCCAGTTCGTTAAGCCGGTGCAACTCCCGGAGTTTCTCCTCTATGCCCATAGAACCCCCCTGACCTAGAATAGATAAAAATTTAAAATTTCGAATGTGGAAAATAGTAGCAAAGGGCCTTCTCCAAAGTCAATAAAACCCCTAGGCAGTGGAGGATAACGGAGGTTATAAAGGGTCTGTCATGGAGAGTTGTACTTCACTATACCGAGCCCTCAAAGAGAAGGGGTTCAAGGCTTCCAAAAGGTGGGGCCAGAACTTCCTGGTGGACGACAACATACGAGAGATCATCCTGGAAGCCTCCCATATCGCTCCAGGGAGTAAGATCCTGGAAGTGGGGCCGGGAAACGGGGTACTCACATGGGGACTGTTGGCCAGGGGAGCAGAGGTATGGGCCATAGAGAAAGACCCAAGACTTTACCGGTACCTCCAGGAGTTCCTGGGAAACCATCCCTCCCTCCACCTTATTGAAGGAGACGTAATGAAGACACCCATAGAAGACCTACCACCGGAGAAGTTGGTGGCCAATCTCCCCTACAACATCACATCTCCCTTGCTTTACAGGTTATGGGAGATGGAGGGTCGATACCGGGAGATGATCATTATGGTCCAATGGGAAGCGGCCCAAAGGCTCACGGCCCCCTCAGGCACAAAAGACTACTCCCTCATCACCGTCCTTTTCGCCACCACCCACGAGGTTGAGGTGGTCCACCGGGTGTCCCGCCACTGATTCCGCCCCGTCCCCGACGTGGACTCGGCGGTGGTGAGAATCACCTGGAGGAGTGATAAGCTCGGACCCCTAAAAAAGCCCTTCAAGACCCTGGTGGAAGCGGGGTTCCGGCATCGTAGAAAAACTCTGGTCAACAGCTTGAAACTGGTTCATCCCGGGAGAGACTGGGAAAAACTCCAGGAAGAGTTGGGCCTCTCTCCCCAGGCGAGAGCCCAGGAACTCTCCCCCCGCCAGTGGATCGCCCTGGCGAGAGAGGCCGTGACCAGGGGCTGGCTCTCCTAGCGTGATACGTAACGGGTAACAGCATGACACTTGTTCAACGTTCTACGTCCAAGGTTCAAAGCTTTATCCCCTGGTTCAGAGGACCTAGAACACTGAACATAGAACTCTGAACGCTGCCCCCCCGCCCTTAACCCTTAGCCTTCAGTCTCTAGCCCTTAGCCTTTGACCTCTCAGTCTTTCTCACCGAACGCCTTCTTATAGTCCTCCAGGAAACGAGCAATACCAATGTCGGTCAGGGGGTGCTTCACCATCTGTTTCAACACCTTGAAGGGAATGGTGGCTACATCGGCGCCGATAAGGGCGGCCTCCACCACATGGCGGGGATGCCTGATGCTGGCCACTATCACCTGGGTTTCCAGGTCGTAATTCTGGAAGATGGGCACTATCTCTCTAATAATGTCCATCCCCTCATGGGAAATGTCATCCAGACGACCGATGAAGGGAGAGACAAAGGTGGCCCCGGCCTTGGCCGCCATGAGGGCCTGATTGGCGGAAAAGACCAGGGTGACGTTGGTCTTCACCCCCAATGGAGAAAGGCGACTAACCGTTTTGAGCCCCTCCTCCGTCATGGGGATCTTTATCACCACGTTGGGGTGGATGGCCGCCAGTTTCTGGGCCTCGGGTACCATCTCTTCAGCGGTAAGACTCAGAACCTCGGCAGAAACAGGACCGTCCACTATCTCACATATCTCCAGGATCACCTCTTCCATAGACCTGCCCGCCTTGGCCACCAGAGAGGGATTGGTGGTGACTCCATCCACCACTCCCCACCCTACAGCCTCTCTGATCTCCTCCACTATCGCAGTATCGAGAAAGAACTTCATGGAATTCCACCCTCCCTAGATTCTCTGGTGCAAACCTTAGTAGCAACAGTGAAGGGGGGTGTCAAAGCCGAGCCATAAGATTGGGCCTTCTTGCAAAGGCCCAATCCTATTGTCACTGGTAAAAGCCCCTCCAAGGGGCCCTTCACATATTGAGCTCTTCTTCCCCCAAGTCAAAAGGGGTGACCAAGCCCGAGAATAGGGCATACCTCACCAGACCAGCCGTATTCTTAATCTCCAACTTTCTCATAATGTTGTTCCTGTGGGTATTCACCGTTTTAACACTCAAACCCAAAATCTGAGCGATCTCCCTGCTGGTCTTACCCAAGGCGATGAGCTTCACCACCTCTTTTTCCCTGGGAGTGAGCTGCCTCTTCCTCTCCTTGCCCCTCAAGTCACCCAACTGGGGGAAATACTCCTCTCCCTTCAGAATCCTCCTTAAAACATCCAGCAACACCTGGGAAGAGACGTCCTTATCCAGATAGGCAGAGGCCCCCGCCTCGCGAGCCTCCTTCACATAGTCCAAACGATCATAAACAGACAGGATTATCACCTTGGTCTCCGGGGAAGATTCTTTGAGGAGCTTGGTGATCTCTATTCCATTGAGCCCAGGCATGGCTATGTCCACAATGGCCACGTCGGGCCTATAAACTCTAACCATACCAAGGGCCTTCAGTCCTTCCTCAGCCTCTCCTACTACCTCAATGTCTCCCTCCGCCTCCAACAAGCGCCTCAATCCTTCTCTGAAAAGCGTATGATCGTCTACTAAAATAACCTTTACCATAACGACCCCTTGATTTATTTATTTAAAACTTTTGATACCCCATAATACCTATAACCAGTGGGTTGGCAATTGGGAAAAAGTGTGTAATTTCTGTACTTACACAGGGATGGAGTTTAAGTCTTTAATTGGATAGAATCCACAAAATGCGAACTGAAGAGACCTCTCAAGCCGGATACCACGTTTGACTGACATGGAATTGACTGGAAACAGAAAGGGGGTATTCTAACTTGGAAAACGGGAAACGCATATCTTTCATAGGAAGGGAAAGATGAAAAAAACTTCTCTTGGTAGAAGGGGAAGAAGCCTTTTAAACCTCTGCTCTCGCATAATCAAGGCCCGAGAAAAGGAGGGGATCCTCAACGCCCTCAAAGACATTCCTCTGGAAGATTTGGGTCTTGAAGGCCTGGTTCTGATCATGGCCCCCCCCTGGGGTGAGAAGGAGACCTTCACATTCCCACCCTCCAATCCCCAACTCCTCCACAAGGCCCAAGAAACAGAAAAGGGAAGACATTTCGCCATAAAACTGGGAGACACTCAACTGGGGAGTCTCATAATATTACCATCAAATACCTGGGAAATGAGTCCAGAAGAGGAAGAAATTTGGCAAGTCATAGCAGAAATCCTCGCATCATCCCTTGAGAAGATCTGGAGGGAGAAGGAGCTCTCCCAACAGCTCCAAGCTCGAGAAGAAGAGCTCTCGGAAACCATCAGGGAACTCAAAAAAAACATGGAGATCCAGGCAACTTTTATGAAACGAGTGGCTCACGAACTACGGACACCTCTCCACAGCATAATTGGGTTCTCCCAGGTACTGGAAGAAGAGAGAGACAAGCTACCAAGCCACACCCAAGAATGTCTGAACCACATTTTAGAGAAAGCCCAAGAGATGAAAGATACAATAAATGATATCACTCTACTGTGGGAGATGAAAAGAGAAGAAGGGAAGATAAAATTAGAGAGCGTGGATCTCCTTTCCCTGATAGACAAGGTGCTGGAAACCCTGGGTCCAAGAGTCCTCGAAAAGAACCTTTCCCTTGTCAAGGAGGTAAAAATCGGTCGAGCCCTCCTTGACAAGGGAAAGATCCACAGAGCCCTCCACCATCTCCTGTCCAATGCTGTAAAGTTCACCCCGCCAGGGGGAAAGATTGGGATAAAGGTGGAAGAAGCCCCGGGAGGAATTAAAGTATCCGTGTGGGACACGGGTATAGGAATCCCCCCCCAATACATGGAAGAGATATGGGAGCCTTTTAAACAGCTGGAAGACCCCCTCACCAGGAAGTATCAGGGCATGGGTGTGGGGCTTCCTCTGGTGAGGAGGATTGTCACAGCCCATGGGGGGGATGTATGGGTAGAACGAGGAGAGGGTGGAAAAGGGGTCAGATTTGTGATGATAATCCCCCAGCCCCCAAGAAAAACCGGAGGACACGATGGAAGAGCCAACTAAAATTCTGGTGGTAGACGACGACCCCGTCAATCTCATGCTTTTAGAAACCATTCTTCAACAACTGGGCTACCAGGTGTCCAAAGCAGTAACAGGCACAGAAGCCCTAGAAAAAGCCCAAAAGGAAAAACCCAGCATCATCCTTCTGGACATCATGCTCCCTGACATCAGCGGATTCGAAGTATGCAAGACCCTCAAGTCCAAGAAGGAACTGTCCACCACACCCATTGTCATGGTGACGGCCCTGGGAGACAGGGAATCCAAGCTCAAGGGTTTGGAAGTTGGGGCCGATGAATACCTGGTAAAACCTATAGACAGGGTAGAACTCCTTCTCAGAGTCAAGAACCTGCTGAAGGTGAAAGCCTACAACGACTACCTGGAAGGCATAAAGGATCTCCTGGAAAGGGAGGTGAACAAAAGGACCCAGGAACTCCAGGAAGCCTACAAAAAACTGGACAACGCTTATCTTGAAATCATCCAGCGCCTCGGTAGAGCCGCCGAATACAGGGACGACGAGACAGGAGAGCACATCCAGAGAATGAGTCGTTACTGCCAGGTCCTGGCCCGGGAGATGGGGCTATCCTTGGAAGAACAGAAAGAAATTCTCTACGCCTCCCCCATGCACGACGTGGGCAAGATAGGAATCCCCGACAACATCCTTTTGAAACAAGGCCCCCTCAGCAAAGAAGAGTTCGAGATCATGAAACGCCACACCGTCATAGGTGCAGAGATCCTCTCAGGTTCCCAGCACCCCGTATTAAAAATGGCAGAGACCATGGCCCTCACCCACCACGAACGCTGGGACGGCAAAGGCTACCCCCATGGGCTTCGGGGAGATGAGATCCCCTTGGAAGGGCGTATATGTGGCCTGGCAGACTTTTTCGACGCCTGCACTTCTCACAGGGTCTACCGGCCGGCCATGGATAACAAGGAGGTCTTGGAAGTGATCAAAAGAGAATCTGGCAAACACTTCGACCCTCTCATAGTGGAGGCCTTCTTCGACACACTGCCAGAGATTCAAGAGATACAAAAGACCATCCAAGACTCGAGGGTGAAAAGCACTCTAAAGGTCCTGGAGAGTCTGAAGAGGGGGGAAGGCTAGACTATCCCCCCTCCCCAACACAACAAATCAACTCACTACTTTGCCCTTGCCCTCAGCCTCCAGTATGGTAAGGGTGCCTTTGAGAACCGTGTCGGGGTTGAGGGATATGCTGTCTATGCCACATTCCACCAAGAACTGGGCAAACTCGGGGTAGTCCGAAGGGGCCTGTCCACAGATACCCACCTTCCGATCGTATCGATGGGCCACCTCTATCACCTGGGCAATCATGCGCTTCACCGCCTCGTTTCTTTCGTCAAAGATGTCGGCAATCAGCTCCGAATCTCTGTCCACCCCCAGGACCAGCTGGGTGAGGTCATTGGACCCGATGGAGAACCCATCGAAGATATCGGAAAAAGCATCGGCCAAGACCACGTTCACGGGGAGCTCGCACATGACATAGACCTGAAGACCATTATCTCCCTGGACAAGACCGTTCTTCTCCATCTCCTCGATCACTTTGATCCCCTCTTCGGGGGTGCGGCAGAAAGGTACCATAAGCTTCACGTTGGTGAGGCCCATTTCGTCCCTCACCACCCTCATGGCCCTACATTCCAGGGCAAATCCGTCCCTGTACTTGGGATGGTAGTACCGGCTGGCACCCCTGAAACCCAGCATAGGGTTGTTTTCTTCGGGTTCGAAGAGGAACCCACCAATGAGGTTGGCATACTCGTTACTCTTGAAATCGCTCATACGAACTATCACATCATTGGGATAGAAGGCGGCGGCAATGGTGCCCACACCCTCAGCCAGCTTTCTCACAAAGTACTCCGTTTTGCTAGGATACCCCAAAGTCATCTCCTCAATGGTGGCCTTCAAATCCTTTATCTGCTCGGGAGTGGCTCCCGCCCTGGCCCCAATCTCCTCCAGCCTGTGGAAATAAGCCAGGGCCAGGGGATGGATCTTAATGTAAGAGTTGATGATGAACTCCAATCTGGCCAACCCCACACCGTCGTTGGGGACGAAAGAGTACTTGAAGGCCTCCTCGGGATTGCCCAGGTTCATCATGATCTTGGTCTTGGGGCGAGGCAGGTCCTTGAGGTCCACCCTGTCCACTTCATACCCCAGGATACCCTCATAAACGTATCCCACATCCCCTTCAGCACAGGAAACGGTCACCTCTTGACCGGTCATGAGTACCTCTGTGGCGTTACCCGTGCCCACCACAGCGGGCACCCCCATCTCCCGGCTAACTATGGCAGCGTGGCAGGTCCTGCCCCCCTTATCTGTAACGATGGCCGAGGCAAACTTCATGATGGGCTCCCAGTCGGGGTCCGTCATCTCTGTGACCAGCACCTCCCCCGGCTGGAATTTGTGCATCTCCTTGACATTGGATATGACCCTCACCTTGCCCGTGCCCACCTTGTCACCAACGCTTTTGCCTGTCACCAGCACCTTGCCCCGTTCCTTTAGACGATAGGTCTCCATAACGTCCATACGCCGCTGGGAATGGACCGTCTCGGGGCGAGCCTGAACTATGAAAAGCTCATCGGTGATGCCGTCCTTGGCCCACTCTATGTCCATGGGACGGGGGGAACCCGCCTTCTGGGTATAGTGGTCCTCAATGAGCACCGCCCAATGGGCCAACCTGAGGATCTCGTCATCGTTGAGGGCAAACTTCATCCTCTCCAGCTTAGGTACCACCACCTTCTTAACACTCTTGGTACCCACTTTGTCAGAGTAAATCATCTTGATCTGCTTCTTCCCCAGCTGCTTCCTCACAATGGGACGGTAACCCTTAAAAAGAGTGGGCTTGAACACATAATACTCATCGGGATTCACCTCTCCCTGGACCAAGACTTCACCCAAACCATAAGTGGCGGTGATGTAAACCACGTCCTTAAATCCGCTCTCTGTGTCTATGGTGAACATCACCCCACTGCAGGCCAGGTCAGAACGAACCATCTTCTGAATACCTATGGACAGCCCCACGCTAAACTGGTCAAAACCCTTATCATGCCGGTAAGAGATGGCCCTGTTGGTAAAAAGGGAAGCAAAACACTTCTTACAGGCATCTATCACCTTGTCAGCCCCTTTGATGTTGAGGTAGGTGTCCTGCTGACCTGCAAAGGAGGCATCAGGCAAATCCTCTGCCGTGGCAGAAGAACGGACGGCCACATCCGTATCGGAACCATACTCCTCGCACAACCTTTCGTACGCCTCTCTGATCTCCGCCTCCAGCTCCTCTGGAAAACTGGAATAATAGATAAGGTCCCTCACCTTCTTTCCCCTGGCGGCCAGATCCTCCATGTCTGAGGTGTCCAGATCCTCCAGGATCTCCTGGATCCTCTCCCTGAGATTGTTATGCTCGAGAATATCCCAATAGGCGTCCACCGTAATAGCAAAGCCATCGGGAACCTTCACCCCCTTGGGCGTAAGGGCCCGAAACATCTCTCCCAGAGAGGCGTTCTTGCCCCCCACTAGAGGCAAGTCCTCCATGCCTATCTCTCTGAACCATTTGATATATTTCATCTTTTCCTCCCCATCCTTCTACTCTCTAATCTTCACGGCCCTTGCATGGGCAGGTAACCCCTCCCACCTGGCCAGGGTAACCACCCCATCCTGCAGCTCTCTGAAAGCCCCTTTACTCAGAGATATCACACTAGAGTACTTAACAAAGTCCCTGGTACCGAGGGGAGAAGAAAACCTAGCCCGACCTCCCGTGGGCAGGACGTGGTTGGGTCCCGCCATGTAATCCCCCATGGGTTCTGGAGAATATACACCCAAAAAAATTGCCCCTGCGTGGTCTACCAGGGGCAATACCCCCCAGGGATCCCGGGTAAGGATCTCCAGGTGCTCGGGAGCAAGCCTATTCACCAGATCTATCCCCTCTTCCAGGGTAGAACACACCACTGCCCCTCCATATTCAGCCAGGGAATCCCGAGCTGTAGAGGAAGTGGTCAACCCCTCCAAAAGGTTCTCTACTTCCTTTGCCACCTCTTCGGCCAATGCCATGGAAGGAGTGATGAGAATAGCTGAAGCCAAGGGATCGTGTTCAGCTTGGGAAAGGAGATCTGCAGCGACATAGGAGGGAGGGGCTGTGTCATCCGCCAAAACGAGAATCTCACTGGGACCAGCCACCATGTCGATGTCCACCTTGCCGTAAAGCATCTTTTTGGCTGTGGCCACATAGATATTGCCCGGTCCCACTATCTTGTCCACAGGTGGTATGAGCCTTGTACCGTAAGCCATGGCAGCCACGGCCTGGGCCCCACCCACCCTGTATATTCTGTCCACCTGGGCCAGATAGGCCGCGCCCAGGAGGGCTTCATTAACCTCGCCCCTGGGGGTGGGAGAACAAACCACCACCTCCTTGACCCCAGCCACCCGGGCAGGGATCACATTCATCAATAAAGAAGAAGGGTAACTGGCCCTACCTCCAGGAACATAAGCCCCCACTCTATCCAAAGGGGTCACCTTCTGTCCCAGAATAGTGCCATTCTCTTCGCAAAAGAACCAAGAATTTTCCCTCTGAACCTCGTGAAACCTCTTGATCCTGTCCGACGCCTTCTCCAAAGCTAGACGGAGCTCGGATGGCAGGGAAAGAAAGGCCGCTTCCATCTGGGACCTCTCTATAATCAACTCTTGAGGAGAAGAGATCCGAAAATCATCCCACTTTTCGGTATATTCCAAAAGGGCTTCGTCCCCCTTGGTCCTGACAGCCTCAATGATACCCCGAACCTCCTCTACTACCCGAGACTCCAACACCTCTCCCCGTCTCTCCAACCTATCTAACCAGTGGGTGAAAGAGAAATCCCCCACCTTGTAGATCTTCAACATAAACTCACCCCGGGGAGAAGATGGTATAAAACAGGAAAGGTAGATATAACTTTTCTACCCCTCGCCGGCCCCACAGGGCGGGAAGAACCAAACAAAAGGCCACCCCTCTCTTCCGTTTCTAACCTCTCCATCCCAGAAACAGCGGAAGGCTCGCTAAGACTAACTACAACATAAATAATTCTCCTGTCAAACCCCACTAACATCCAAGTAAGGCTCCAGCAAAGGGAAGAGGCGAGGGGGCACAGGTATACGCTTCCCTTCAGGACTAACGGGTATGTGGCGGGTATAACCCTCAGCCAGCACTTTCCCGTCCCTCAAAATCCGATAGCTGAAGGTGATGTCCCTCTTGGTGAGTTTGGTAAGCCACGTCTCCATCACCAAACGATCATCGTAATGGGCAGGGCACCTATACTTACAGTAAGCCTCCACCACCGGCAGGACACACCCTCCTTCCTCCAGAAGGCTGTAAGGACATCCTGCCTCCCTCATGAGGGTACTCCGCCCCATTTCAAACCACGCCACGTAGTTGGCGTAATAGACCCCTCCCATTCTGTCCGTCTCTCCGTACCTCACCCTAAAGGTGGCCCTGGCCTTCTTCATTCCTCCACCTCCCTGGGAAGGCTGGTGAGCACTTCCGGTCCCTCCAAACCCAGATAGACCATGTCCTCTATTCTCACACCCCCTTTACCAGGAAGATAGATACCAGGCTCCACAGTGAAAACCATCCCCTCCTCCAGCACATCCCGGGATGAGGGAGAAAGGGAAGGGGCCTCGTGAACCTCCAGCCCCACCCCGTGGCCCAAGCCATGGCCGAAAAACTCCCCATAACCTGCCTTCTCTATAACCCCCCGGGCCACAGCGTCCACCTCTCTGGCCTCGACCCCAGGCTTCACCACCTCCAAGGCTGCCTGCTGGGCCTCCAGGACCACCCGACAAACCTTCCTCTCCCAACTCCGCCACTGGCCGAATTTCAGGGTCCGAGTCATGTCAGAGTAGTAGCCCTGCCACCGGGCCCCAAAATCCAACACAACCAAATCCTCTTCTCCTATGGTCCTAGAAGAGGCCTCTCCGTGGGGTAGGGCCGATCGAGGGCCAGAGGCCACAATAGCAGGAAAGGCCACACCCTCCGCCCCGGCCTTCCTCATGACAAACTCCAATTCCAGAGCTAAATCCCTCTCGACCACTCCAGGTCTCATCACGCCCCTGAGCCTATTAAAGGCCTCCTGAGCCAGGGCCACAGCTCCCCTCATTTTTTCCACTTCCCAAGGTGCCTTTATCCTCCTGGCTGTCTCCACCACTCCCTTCCACGCCACCAACTCTACCCCCTCCAGTCCCTCTTTCAGAGAGTTGTACTGGGCCAGGGTAATGGAGTCTTCCACAGCCAGAGAAGACCATCCTTTCCCTTTAATCACCGAGGAGAGGCGCTCTCCCGGTTTAAGTACCACCAAATCGTAGAAAGGGGGGATTTGGGAAGAAGCCTGTTCTCCGTACCGGGGATCGGTCACAAAGAGCACCTCCTTGGAGCTGATGAGAATAAAGGCAGAAGAACCAGTAAAACCCGAGACATAACGGACATTAACGATATTGGATATGAGAAAAGCTTCCACCTCCTCCCTGGAAAGCCTTTCCCTAATCCCCTCCAGGTCCACCCCTACCCTCCCCCATATAGCCCAAAGCATCTAAAGCCAAAAAGTAGCTCCATACACCGAAACCCACTACCTGACCCATTGCCACGTCGGAGAGATAAGAGCGATGACGGAAGGGCTCTCGGGCATAAACGTTGGTCATATGTACCTCTATGAAAGGTTTACCCAAGGCAAGAAGGGCATCCCTTATAGCAACGCTGGTATGGGTATAGGCAGCTGCATTGACCACAAGATAGTCGTAATCTTCGGCCCCCTGAATTTTCTCAACAATCTCCCCCTCGTGGTTGGACTGGAAAAAATCCACCACTATGCCCAGAGTCCTCCCCTTCTCCCTTAAAGCCCCCTGGAGATCCTCCAAAGTCCAGGAGCCGTATAGATCCCTCTCTCTCTTGCCCAAGAGATTCATGTTAGGACCGTTAACGACCAAGACCTTCAAGACCCCTCCTCGAGAGCCCTCAAGATGCGATCGACCACCTCTCGGGGCGTCAAGTTTGTAGTATCTATAACCAGCCAGGCCCTCCTGTAAAGGGGTTCCCTCTCTATCAGCAACTCCTCCCAACCCTTCTCACCCCGAAGAAGGGGGCGTCCATCACCCCTTCTCAACCTCCGCCTTAACGCACCAGGAGATGCTGTAAGGGCCACCGTAATGCCACTATTCAGCACCCCCCAGTTTTCCTCACGGGTCACCACCCCCCCACCGGTGGCCACCACCGAGGCTTTCCTAGCCACTGCCCTTAAGGCCTGGGTCTCGTACCTCCTGAAACCCTCTTCCCCCTCGGTATCAAAGATGTCCTCAATGCTCCTACCCACCCGCTCCACAATGAGGGCATCCAAATCGACAAAGGGACAACCCAGAGCCTTAGCCAGTAGGAGGCCCACGGTGCTCTTCCCTGACCCCATGAAACCCAACAGAAAAAGGGGCCGCCCCTTCAGAAGGTCCTCACCTTCTCCCGATGCTCCTCCCAACGCTTCTTCACCTCTTCCAGAGTGTCCCCACCCATCTTCTCCATAACAGCCTGGGCCAATATCCAAGCCACCATGGCCTCCGCCACCACCCCTGCAGCAGGTACGGCACAAACGTCGGACCTCTCCTTATGGGAGGGAAAGGGCTCCTTGGTCTCAATATCCACCGAGTCCAGAGGCCTGGAAAGGGTAGGGATGGGTTTCATGGCTCCCCTTACCACTATTTCCTCGCCATTGCTCACGCCCCCTTCAATACCCCCAGCCCTGTTGGTTTCACGGTAAAAACCCCTCTCAGCACTCCAATAGATGGCATCGTGGACGTGGGAGCCGGGCTTGGAAGAGAGGGAAAAGGCCTCACCTATCTCCACCCCTTTCACCCCAGGAATGGAGATAATGGCCTGGGCCAACCTGGCATCCAGACGCCTGTCCCATTGGACATAGCTCCCCAACCCGGGCAGTACCCCCCTTGCCCTCACCTCAAAAACACCGCCCAAGGTGTCACCTTCATCCTGGGCACGAAATATAGCCTCCTTCATGGCTTCCTCTGCCCGGGGATCACCACACCTCAAAGGAGAATCCTCCACCCGGTCAAAGACCACCTCCTCCACCACCACAGGTCCAATGCTCACCACATGGGAGAGAACAACTATACCCAACTCCTCCAGAAGCCTCCTGGCCACTGCCCCTACCGCCGTTCTGGCTGCCGTCTCCCGAGCACTGGCCCTTTCCAACACGTTCCTCATGTCCCGGTGAAGGTACTTAAGGGCCCCGGAGAGATCCGCATGCCCCGGGCGGGGCTTGGTCACCTTCTCCCCCTCCAAAGAACCCTCCACGGCCATCACCCTTTCCCAATTGGGCCAGTCCAGGTTCTCTATAAGGAGGGCAATGGGTGATCCCAGGGTGAAGCCGCCCCGCACGCCGGATAGAATCTGCACCCTGTCCCTCTCTATCTTCATTCGTCCACCACGACCGATGCCCACCTGGCGCCTGGCCAGATGGGCATCGATGTAGTCAGCCGCAATGGGCAGATGGGCGGGTACGCCCTCGACTATGGCAACTAGGGCAGCCCCGTGGGACTCCCCCGCCGTGAGAAACCTCATCTCTTCCCTTGAACTATCCCGGCCTCAATCACCGTGGGAGTGATAAAGATGAGAAGTTCCCTCTTTTCCAGGTTCTCTGATCTATGGCGGAAGAGCCAGCTCAACAGAGGAATGCGGCTCAGCCCGGGTACCTGATTGTTCTTCTTGCTCTTGGTCATCTCATATATGCCACCTATGATGAGGGTGTCCCCGTTCTTCATCCGAACCGATGTCTTCACAGAACGGGTCTGGATAGGCACACCGTCAGGGGTCACGTGGGTAAAATCGGGCGAATCCTTTGAGACTTCCACATCCATCACAATGTCACCACTAGAAGTGACATGGGGTTTCACCAGGAGCTTAAGTTTTGCCTCTTTAAACTCCGTCTGGGTACCAGACTCAGACACCGTGGCGAAGGGAATCTCATATCCCTGGCTGATTTCCGCCTCCTGATTATCCAAGGTGACCAGCTTGGGATTGGAAACGGTTCTGGCTACACCCTCCTCCTCCAGAGCAGAAAGACGAATGTCCAGGCCAAAAGTCTCGCTGGCGTTCAACAAACTGGCTGCAATAGCCCCACCCGAACCGGTCATGACTGCTGCGGGTAGATCCACCACATAGCCGGGGGCTATGGAAGCGGGAGACCAACCAGACACCCCCTCCATAGTGGTCAAGGCCTGGGTAGCGGCAGGAGCAGTGGACACTCCACCCCCCACCCCGAAAGAGTAAGGAAAGAGCATATCTGTACGGGTCTGTCTCCACAAGAACCCCCACTGGATTCCCAACTCCTTCATGTAGGTGGTCACAATCTCCACAATCCTGGCCCCTATCTGGATCTGGGGGGTAGGTGTGTCTATTTTCTTCACAAAGTCCTTTATCTTAGCTATCCTTTCGGCGTTGTCCTTCACCACCAGGGCGTTGATCCTCTCGAGATAGTCCACCTTACCACTATCACTCAAGAGGGGTGTTATAAGGGTCTTAACCTTACTCGCCTCCACGAAATTGAGGGGAATTACCTCCAATACCAATGGCTTCGTCTTCTCTAAGGCCTTCCTTGCAGACTCCTGGGCCTGCCCCTCCTGGGCCAGACTCTTAAGGGTACCTATCCTCACTATGCCGTCTTCCACCACCTTGCCCAATCTATTTGTCCTAAGAATCACGTCCAAGGCCTGATCCCAAGGGACATTGTCCAGCTTCACGGTCACCGTCCCTTTAACATCAGGGTCCACAACGAAATTGAGGCCACTCACCTCGGACAGTATCCTTATAACGTCCCTTATGTCGGCGTTTTTAAACTCTAAGGATACCTTCTTCCCCGTATAGACCTTTTTCTTCCCTTCAAAGGTGGGAACAGAGGCCTTCACCTCCCCCTTCTTCTCCCCAACTTCTTCCTGAAGACCCCTCAGGGAAAGGACCAGCACCTTTCCCCTCTTCTCCAGTGCCAGAGGGGTGGGACCGGAAGGGTAGATCACCACGTCTGTTTTCCTATCCACATAATCGAAGAGGATCTTCACCTTCTCCACCCCAGGAGTGGGAGAATAGAGGGTATCCAGGGTGACAGCGGGGCTGGTGTTAAAAAGATGAACAACATAACGGAGGGGTGGATAGAACTTCTCTAGATCCACAAACCCCCAGGGATTCATACCCACCAAAACCAGAGCGGATCCCAAGGCCTTGATTTTGACAAGGGAGTTCTTGGGATAAATACCCTTGGGAAGTCCACCCATCTTCTCCCCGGTCACCCTTGTCTTCCCCTCCTCCACAGCGCCAGACTTCTTCTCAGGTGGAGAGGGGCTCTTGGCCTGAGATACATCACCCTCCTTAACAGGAGTTCCCCCTTTGAAAACCTCCACCACTTTCATACCCTTCCAAGGAATCACAAAAGCATCGGGAAAAGTATCGGATATCTTGTCCTTGAAAACACTTCCCTCACTCTGGCTGGTGAAATGGCCCACCATGAGGGCATAGGTGGAGTCCTTCTGGACCAGAAACACGGGGAGACCCACTTTCTGTGAAAACTCCATGGCCTCTTTCTCAAGGACAGGCAGATTATTGGCATGTTTAATGGCAGCAATTTGAATTGTATAAACTGCCCCCTTGGCTTCTGCCAGACCCAGTCCAAAAGCCAGCAACCCTCCAATCACCCAAAGTAACCATTTTACCCTCATAATAACCTCTCCTTAATTCAATCCTTGGGAAAGGCGAGATATATGACCTTGTTCCCTCTTTTTATCGCCACTCTATCTCTGTAAACCCCCACCACCTCTTCCCCATATTTACCTATTTGAGTACCCTTTCTTATAATGTAGGTGGCTCCGTCTGGAGAAACCACCATAGCCATATCATCCACGACACCTGTAAGCACAAAAGACTCCACATCGTACTTCTGAAGGGGAGAAAGGAGAACATTGGCCCTTTTAGCACGCAACAACCTTTTGGTGACGGCGGGAGGCGGCTGGAAAGGATTCCGTATCACCACCGAAGGAGGGGTCAAGCCCCCCTTCTTCTCCACTTCCCCCCAGGCCATGAGGGACGTGAGAGAAAAGACAACCAATCCCACGATCATCAAGATTCCTATAATCCTATTTCTTACCACCCTTCTTCTCCTTTACCTTCTGGAGAGGCACATACCTGTAGGTCTCCAAGACACATTTCACCATCAGGTGGGGGTTCTCCAGAACCACCTTCCTACCCTTGGAAGCATAAAGAACCTTCAGGGTTACGGGCTTTACCAGCCTCTCCATTTTAGAAATACCGCTTAAAAGAGAAATAAGCTGGGGATAAAAAGCCTTGAACTCAAGTCTGATAGCCAGAATAGCGTAACCCTGGTCCGCTTTGACCACCTCCCTTCCAGGCTGAAATAGGGCGTAATTGATCCTATTATAATAGCCCAACCTGGATATCTCTCTTATGAGACCCGGAATCTCCTCCTTAGTAGGGAGCACAGATTTCATAGTTTCCAGCTTGGCTTCCAATGCTGCAATCTCTTTAGTGAGGGCCTTTTCTCTTCTCAGGGCTTTCTTGCCTTTCTCTATCTTTAAGGTTACATTCTTGATCTCTCTATCCAATCTTGTGATCTGCTCTTTCTTGGGTTTTAGAACGTATAAATTACCCACATACCCCAAAGCCACCAGCAATAGAACAGAGGCCAATACCTTCTTCAAAAGGCTCTTGTCCATGGGCAGCACCCTACCTCAAAAAAGCTGTGAGAGCAAACTGTTTAACCTTCATACCGGCAAGTCCCACCTCTTTTATATACTTCAACTTGCAACGGGAAACCCCTTCAACACGCGACAGATTTTCCATGAAGTCTGCTACGCCGTTATCCTCAAGGGAGTACCCCACTAGCCGCACTTCATTTCCCTTAAAGTTAAGCGAATTTAACCAAGAATTCTCTGGGAGAGCGCCCTCTAGCTTTTCAAAAAATCGCACCACTCTATCCCTGCCTGAAGAGAGGTTCTCAATCACCTTCACCATTCTTTGAAGTTCCTGTTTCCTGGCCTCCAAGAGCTTTATTCTGGTGTAGACCTTTTCCAGCTTCTTCAACTCGGTTTTCTTTTCCACCAGAATCCTCTCCTTGGCCTTGATGGTGCTCTCCAGCTTCAAATAATATCCGCCAAAACCCAGGAGAAAAACCAGGAATAGGGCAAGTATAATCGCTTTATCCCTGTCTAAACTGAAGGGTCGCCTCTCTCCAGGCCTCCTTCCCACCCTTCTTGCAACAGGCCTTTTGACCTCTCTTTTAAGTAGATTTATGCCTACAACTTCTGCTTTATTCATACTGATGCCCCTCTGATAGACAAACCCAACGCCACAGAATGTCTATCCAATGCCTCACCCCCCTCTCCCAGCACCCCTTCAAAATCCAAATAATACACACTTTTAACCTCTACGTCAAACCTTTCTTCAAAAGCTTTATCAAAATCCTCTAATAAAGCTCCCCCTCCCGTATAAAAAACCCTCTTCACCTCTCCTTCTCCCGATTCCAACCATAGTCTACAGCTATCCAACACCAGTTTCAACTCATGGCCCAAGGAAATAACAAACTTGTCTAGAATTTTCCTCTTATACGGTTTTTGTGAAAACCCCCCTCTCTTCAGTGCTTCTGCTTCTCCATAAGTTAAACCTTCCTCATTCTGAATCATCTCAGTGACCACATCTCCTCCCACAAACACT
This sequence comes from Thermodesulfobacteriota bacterium, assembly GCA_024274915.1. Taxonomy (GTDB): domain Bacteria; phylum Thermosulfidibacterota; class Thermosulfidibacteria; order Thermosulfidibacterales; family B14-G1; genus B14-G1. The sequence goes on along the minus strand of JAJSAC010000063.1, from coordinate 32,572 downwards.
TCCTTGGCACAAAGGAGCTCACCGTCTAGAATTATCACCACAGTGGTCGTACTCTTACCTACATCCAAAAGCACGGAAAGACCTTTAAACCTTTCACCATCTAAAAAAGTGAGAAGGTGATATAAAGCCAAAGCATTCACCTCCAATACATGAAGCTCTATTCCAGCCTTATAAAAAAGTTCTCTAACCATAGTAACTTTTTCCCTGGGGACAGCTACAACCAACAGATCCGTGTAATCCTTCTCCTCTTTCAGGACCACATAGTCTATAACCAGACTGAGAAAGGGCATAGCAAAAACTCGTTCCGCTTCTAAAGCAACATACCTGTCCAGTTCTTTCTTATCCATCACTGGCAGCCTAATTTTTTTCACTTCCACATTGCCTCCCGGTACAGCAGCGACCACCGTACCTTTGGGGAACGACTCCCCTCTCCACAAATCTCTAAGGGACCTTACCACTGCTTCTTCATCCACTACCTTACCCTCAGACATCACTTCTGGAGGGAAGTTCCTCAAATGTAATTTCTCCACCATTTTCTTTCCACCTTCTTTCTTAAACACCGCTATTTTCAGCCCTGAATGGCCTATGTCTACTCCAAAGGCGTACTTTTTTCTCCTTTTCAGCAGGTTAAATAAAAGCACTCTAACACCCCGTCTCATAGTAACTAATCTACCCTGGTACCAAAAACACACCACCTTGACAACAGAATTTCACAGATATATACCTGCGCCGTCTTTAGAAATACGGCCAAGGAGCTGAGCAAATGAGTAATAAAGGATCCTCAGCCTCTCTCGTTTTTATTTTTTGTGTGGTCGGTGTCACCCTTCTAATCCTCCCCACCCCTTCATGGGCATCGGAAGTCTCCCACGAGCTTGGCACCGAATTACCTTTATGGAGCATCATACCCTTCGCTGGCATTCTCCTCTCCATAGCCCTTTTCCCCCTACTGGTCCCCCATTTCTGGCACAGCCACTTTGGAAAAGTGTCCACTTTCTGGGGATTGGTAGTAGCCATTCCCTTCTTATTGGTCTTTAAAGGCGCAGCCCTCCACGAAATCCTTCACATCTTCATAGCCGACTACATACCCTTCATCATCCTCCTGTGGTCCCTATATACCGTGGCAGGAGGTATCCTACTGAAGGGAAAACTCCGGGGCACCCCTTTGGTCAACACAGGGATGCTGACAGTGGGAACTGCCCTGGCTTCCTGGGTGGGTACCACAGGGGCAGCCATGCTCCTCATCAGGCCCTTCCTCAGAGCCAACGCCTATCGAAAGAAAAAGACTTACATGGTGGTCTTCTTTATCTTCCTGGTATGCAACATCGGAGGCTCCCTCACTCCCCTGGGAGATCCCCCCCTCTTCCTGGGATTCCTCCATGGCGTGCCTTTTTTCTGGACCTTCAAAATCCTACCCCATATGCTCACGGTGGCCGGCCTTCTCATCGCCCTCTACTTCATCATGGACTATATCAATTTCAAAAAAGAGACCTTGCCCGATAGGGAAGAAGATGAGGAAAGACTGAAAATAGTGGGCTCCATCAACTTCCTCTTCCTCTTGGGAGTGGTGGCAGCTGTACTTTTCAGTGGCATTGTCCACCTGGGCTACGTAGAGATACTGGGAGTGGAAAGAAGTACCCAGTCCCTCATCAGAGACGCCGCTATGGTGGCTATGGGACTCCTCTCCCTCAAGTTCACCCCGTGGCAGATCAGAGAAGAGAACGAGTTCACCTGGTTCCCCATCCAGGAGGTGGCCATTCTTTTCGCCGGTATCTTCATGACCATGATCCCCGCCCTTGCCATCCTGAGGGCAGGGGAAGAAGGTGCCGCCAGGGCCCTGATAGCCTCTGTGAGAGAGCCCTACCACTTCTTCTGGATTACAGGTGGCCTCTCCAGCTTCTTGGATAACGCCCCCACTTATCTCACTTTCCTTAACACTGCCCTGGGCCGCTTCTTCGCAGGAGTGCCTGAAAAAACAGCTGTAGCCCACCTCATCTCCCAGAAAGGTATCTACCTGGAGGCCATCTCCGCCGGGGCAGTCTTCATGGGAGCCAACACCTATATAGGTAACGCTCCCAACTTCATGGTGAGATCCATAGCCGAAGAAGCCGGAGTGGAGATGCCCAGCTTCTTTGGCTACATCCTCAAATATTCCCTGGTGATCCTCATCCCCATATTCGTGGTAGTGACCCTGATCTTCTTCCGCTAGACCTCCAGCAAACTCTTGATATTCTTGTTCCTCCGAGGATGACGGAGTTTCTTCAGGGCCTTGGCTTCTATCTGTCGGATCCTCTCCCTGGTCACATGGAAAACCCGGCCTACCTCCTCCAGGGTGTGCTCCGAATCCATGTCCAAACCGAATCTCATCTTAAGAACCGTCTTCTCCCTGTCGGTAAGGGTTTCCAAAGCCTGCTCTATCTGCTCCCTCAGGCTCTCATCAATGGCTGTGTCTATTGGTGAATCTATAGACTTGTCCTCAATAAAGTCTCCCAAATGGCTATCCTCCTCCTCACCGATGGGAGTCTCCAAAGAGATGGGTTCCTTGGCAATCTTCAAGATCTTTCTCACCTTTTCGGGGACCATCTCCAACCTGCGGGCCACCTCCTCAGGAGTGGGCTCCCTGCCCAATTCCTGGACCAGCTGCCGGGAAGTTCTCACCAGCTTATTGATGGTCTCTATCATGTGAACGGGAATCCTGATGGTCCTGGCCTGATCGGCTATGGCCCGGGTGATGGCTTGCCTTATCCACCACGTGGCATAAGTGCTGAACTTGTATCCCCTTCTGTACTCGAACTTCTCTACGGCCTTCATAAGACCGATATTCCCCTCCTGGATGAGATCCAGCAACTGAAGACCTTTATTGGTATACTTCTTGGCGATACTCACCACTAACCTCAGGTTGGCTTCAGCCAAAAGCCGCTTAGCCTCCTTCTCCTGATGCAGACCCCTCTCGATCTCCGCGAGAATCTCTTTAAGCTCGCTCAGAGAAAGGGTGGATTCCAACTCGATGAACCCGATCTCATCCCTGGCCTTCAAAATCTTTTCGTAGTACCCAGAGAGGGTCTCAAAAGACAAAGTGGTCACCTGTCTGGCCCTTTCTTCCCTCTCTCCATAGGAATTCAAAGTATCCAGATCTTCGTAGAACCGGATAAAAGTGTCAGCGGGCATGAGGAGGACTTCCTCACATTCCTTAATCTCGGCCAAAGCCCTGTCACCACTCTGCACATACCCACGGATAAGGTCCACAAGGCGCTCCACCTGGGCACTGGAAAGGCTCAGCTTCTTTATAAGGGCTATCATTTCCATCCTTTTATTCTCTATCTCTTCCTGGATACGCTCCCTCTCCTCCGAAGTCATGGCATCACCACCCAGGAAGAGCTCCCTCCGCTTCTTCTCGTAAAGGTCAAACACCCTGTTTAGGGCCTCCAACTCCAGCAGAATCCTTTGTCTCACCTTAGCCGAATCTTCAGACGAGAGATCCTCCTCCAATATGAAGACCTGGTCCAGCTCCAGCTCTTCCGCCTCCAACCCATCCCGGAGCTTCATGATTTCCTTCACCGTAAGAGGAATAGACATGACAGCCTCTATGGCCAGATTCCGGCCTTCTTCGATCCTTTTGGCCAGCTCCACCTCCTCCTCCCTGGAAAGAAGGGGAATGGAACCCATCTCCTGGAGATACATTCTCACAGGATCCGCTGAAACCCCTGAGTCCTCTTCATGCTCCTCCATCACCATGCCTAAGAGCTCCCCATCCCCTGTGGTCTCCCCCAATATGGCCTTACTGGTCCCCAGCTTGCCCTGGGGATGGTCCAGAACCTGGATGTCCATCTCCTCCAAAAGATGAAAGATGTCTTCAAGTTGCTCGGGCACACTGAGCTCCCCAGGAAGCATCTCATGGATTTCATCATAGGTGAGAAACCCTTTCTTCTTTCCCAAAGCGATGAGTTTCCTGAGCTCAGTAAGCTTAGATACCTCAATGGGTTTCATAAACTCCCTCCTCCCCTGTACCTTTAATACTCTTCATTATCTCTATATACCGGGCCAAAAGGTGCTCCCTCTCATCTCCAGAAACACCCTCCATATTCATCTTCAACCTTCTGGCCTCCCTCTCCAAGGCCTTCCTTTCCGCCCTCCTGTGGCAGGATGCAAAGAGATCTTCCACTCCTTCCTCAGGGATCTCCATAACTTTGGCCACTAGAAGGGACCTCTCCTTATCATCCAGCATGGACAGAGCAAGGGAAGGGTCGTCCTCCCCTTTCACTTTTTCCCACAGGGAGTGGACAAAGGCGTCCTCCAACACCTCCCCCTTGAAGACCCTCCACCACCTGGGATTGGACAGGGCCAAGGCCAAATACAACATCTCCCAAGACCCCATAATGGCACGGGATGTCTTCCCTACCTTCCCCTTACCCCCCCCATAGATCTCCCTCTTAAGACCCTCCAGGGTGACACCCGTCTTGGACGCAACCTCCACCAGGTAAGACTCCAGATCCAGGGAACCCTTCAATGGGGCAAGGAAGCCCAAAACCTCCTTAAGCCACCGGGCCCTTTCCCGGGGATGGGAAAGGGAATGGAGGGATTCCAGTTCCGCCATGTACCACAACACCACATCCTCAGCCCCCTCTACGAGGGACGCAAAGGTCCCCTGGCCTCGGTTCCTGAGGAAACTGTCTGGATCTTCTCCAGGAGGAAGCAAAACCACCCTGGGTACCACACCCACCTGGAAGAGGACAGAAGCAGCCCTCAAGGCAGCCTTCCGCCCCGCATCGTCACCGTCGTAAGCTAAGACCACCTCTCTGGAAAGCCGGGCCACCTTCCGAGCCTGGGAAGGTGTAAGGGCCGTGCCCAGAGCAGCTAAAGCGTTGGGGAAACCGCGGAGATGGCAGGTGATGGCGTCCATATACCCTTCCACCAACAAAACATACCCCATGTCCCTGACCGCCTTCCTGGCCATATGAAAAGGATAGAGGATCTCCCCCTTTTTGAAGAGGAGGTGCTCCGGGGAATTGAGGTATTTGGGTTCCTGGTTCGGGTCTAAAGCCCTACCCCCAAAAGCCACCACCCGTCCTTTGGAATCCCATATGGGAATCATGAGGCGATGGCGGAATTTGACATAGGGGTCTCTCCCCCCTTCCCTCTCCCCCAACAGGCCTACAGAAAGCATCTCAGCTGCAGTGAACCCTTTCGCCTTCAACACATCCCTGAGCCTATCCCAGCTGTCAGGGGCATAACCCAGCTGAAAGGTCTCCCAGGCAGAAGACCCTATACCCCTGGATAAAACCAACTCCCGGGCCTTTTGGCCTGGAGGAGAGAGAAGGGCCTGGTGGAAATAGTCGGTAGCCACCTTGTGAAGGTAATAGAGCCTATTCCTCTCCCCGTCCCCCTCTTCCTCCCGCCCTTTGGGAATCTCCACTCCCGCTTGCTCAGCCAACTTTTCCATGGCTTCGGGGAAAGTTATATTCTCCATCCTCATCAGGAACTGGAAAATATCCCCACTGGCCCCGCAGCCAAAGCAATGAAAAAACTGTTTTTCAGGACTGACGGTGAAGGAAGGGGTCTTCTCCACGTGAAAAGGGCAGAGAGCCTTAAAATTCCTACCCGCCCTCTTGAGGGGAAGATACTGGGAGACCAATTGGACGATATCTATACGCTCCTTGATCTCCTCCAAAATATCCGGGGCAACTCTTCCCATGATTGGGGGACAATATAGACCTGGCCCCCGGGTTTTCAAGGGGATGAAAGGATTTTAAAGGAAAAGGGGAAAGGGCCTAGAACCCCTTCCCCCTACCCCTGCAGACTCACTTTTTGACGTGACACTTGGTACAGCCGGTGGGCCCAGTCTTCTTGCCCGCCTTCTTCATCTTCATATGGCAGCCCTTGCAGGTCTTGTGGAAGGCCATCTTTGCAGCGGGAGCCTCTCCCTTCTTGCATTGATGGCACTGAAGACAACTCTTGATGGCCTTACCTTCCTCCGCCTTATGATGACAGGTCTTACAGGTAACACCCTGGATCTTCTGATGCTGCCAGTGGTTAAAGAGAACAGGGCCTTTCCTCTTCTGACACTTGTCGATGGTGTATTTCTCTGCCCCCTTGTTCGACTCTGCCGCCGTCACCACCGCCATGGCACTAAACACAAAAACCACTGCTACCAACAAGCTGAGTATCTTCCTCATGCGCGGTCACCTCCTTTCGTTTTAAAGCTCTTATACTCACTTTCCCAGACTAGATAAGCCAAAAGTTCCATAACTGTCAACTACTCCCTCCTGCCCATCAGTTAAACACAAAAACATGCCAGACAGATTAGGCTTGCATTTTCAACATCTTTTCCAGGCCATGTCCCCATCAAGGGAAAGGTTGGAGGAGAAAATACTGCACAAGAATGCAATTTATACCAGCAAACCCTGGTGTCTTCCCCAGAGAGGTGCCCTACCCGTATAGCTCAAGATAGTGAGCATAAGCTCTTCCCTCTTTAGAAAACCTATAGACCCATAGGCCAGGGAAGGCTCATCAAACTTGAGGCTAGGCCCCCTCCTCACCCGGGGACCTATCATCAACAGGGGGGATGGATCTCCTGAATAGAGATAAGGGCCTCCCGTAGATGTAGAAGAACCGCCCCATACCACTAATAGCCTCTCTTCCCTGGGTACAAGGTATTCCAGGAGATAGGAAAAGGCCCCATCCAGTTCCTCTACCACTTTCACCTTCTCCCAGGGGTTGTGTTTCCTGGAAGCCAGCTTCGGAGCACGGGTATGGATCACCACCATGGAGTAGGTTTCAAGCAGGGGTAGGGCCTCTTTAAATTTGATCAGGAGCTCCTTTTTGGGACTTCCCTCTCCCACCCCTATCACCGCCATGCCCAACTTCTTCCCTATCCCCAGGATAAACGGCTCAGAAGCCACCAGGGCACCATCGAACCCCCAGCGCTCCTTCAAAAACGGCAGGAACTTATCTCTGCCCGCCCCTTGAACCAAAAGGGCATTCATGGGATTCTTGCCCTCCCTGATCCTCAACGCGTTAAAGGAAGCCTCCCTCAGCCTCCAAGCCACCCCATCCAGGTAACGATTCAACTCCCTGGCCGTGTGGCTTGCCAGTTCTCCTTCTTCGCCTCTGGACATCACCTGGTAGACCTTCCCTCCCCTATGAGAAGGGTCTGAATCGGTGATTCGATGATCTACTTCCCCTTCAAGCTTCAGGATTCCTATACCCACTTCCAAAGGATGGAAGGTGATCTCTACCCCGTTGCCATGCCAGGGACGAGACAGGATCTCCAGGGCTTCTTCCCACTCCTCTGGTGCCAGATCACCGCCCCGCTCCACCAAGATGGGTCCGTCTGGACAGCTCTCCTCCAGGGAAACCATGGAAGCCAAGGCGTAAACCTCTCCAGGAGATATGGAAAGCCCAGCTGCGTACCCACCCAGAACCCCCCTACCGGGAAATTCCCCCTGGGAGTACCCTAAAGCAATAAAGAAAGCCAGATCACTGAAATAGGCCACCCCCATCCTGCCAGGGTGATAGCTCCCTCCTCCCCCCAGAAGGGCCAGATGATCAAGCTGGGGCGTTCTGGCCACCTGGAGGGGTGTCCTACCTCCCAGAGCCTCCAGGGCCTGGTCACCCAGACCATCCAGGACCACTAGAAGCACCCTTTCCCTACCTGCCGCTTTCAGGAAGAAAGCTCCCTCCCCAGGCCAAAGGCCTTAACGTTTATTTCCTTGGCCTTGGCAGGTACCCGCTGACCCAAAACTTCCAGCCACAACGGGAGTGCAAAGGGGAGATAACGGGACAAAAGGCCCAACATCACCGAATTAACTGCCCTGGACGATCCTGCCTTTTGGGCCAAGGCCAAAGCATCCACGGCCTCCACGTGGACGAAATGGTCCCTCAACATACCAAGGGGATCTTTCGGGTATGTAGCATCCCCCGAAAGGACGGTGGCGGGGTTTATTTCCAATGTATTTACCAAAATCCTGGCCTGGGGAGAGGCATAAGGAGCGTACCTCAGGGCCTCCAGCTCCTCGAAAGCCACCAGCACATGGGCCCCACTCAAGGGAATGACAGGAGAATAGACCTTCCGCCCGAACCTCACATGGGAAAACACGGAGCCCCCCCTTTGGGCCATACCATGGACCTCGCTCTTCTTCACATCCAACCCAGCCTCCAAAGCCACCTGAGCCACCACCTCCGAGGCAAGGAGTACCCCCTGACCGCCCACACCACAGAAGACCAGATTCACCACGCCATCATGAAGCACCTTCAGCCTCCCCTATGGCCCCTTTAGGACAGACCTGAGCACAGACCCCACAGCCATAGCAGAGGTGTGGGTCTATACGGGACTTTTTGCCCTTCCCCTCCCCCACCATGGCCAGAGCTATACAACCCACACCCACACAAAGCCCACAACCTATGCAGAGATCCTCGTCGACCGAGAAGGTACCTATGGGGCCGGAGGTGATAAGGGTGCAAGGGCGCCGGGTCACAATCACTGAGGGCTCCCGGGCCTCCGTCTCCTCTCGAAAAACCTCCTCCATAGTCTTCAAGTCGTAAGGGTCCACCACCCTCAACCTATTCACACCCAAACCCTTCACCAGGGACTCCAAATCAACCCTCCTGCCCCCACCCTGGAGAGCCACCCCCGTACCAGGATGGCCTTGCCTACCTGTCATGGCCGTGGTACCGTTATCCATGATCACCACCGTGGATGTGCCTCCGTTGTAAACGATGTCCGCCAGCCCGGTTATCCCAGAGTGGTAAAAGGTACTGTCCCCTATAACTGCCACCATCCCCCCAGGGGCCCCAGCCTTTTCAGCCCCGTGGACCATGCCCACTCCCGCCCCCATGCAGATGCAAGAGTGGAGACTGGAAAGGGGGGGCAAAGCCCCCAGGGTATAGCAACCTATATCCCCCAAGACCGTCATCTTCAGCTTTTTGAGGACCACGAATACACCCCTGTGGGGGCAGCCGGGACACAAGGTGGGAGGCCGCTGAGGTATGGCGGAGAATGAAACGAAAGAAGGTTTATAACCCCTTTCCACCCCCGCCTTCACCAACTCCGGGGAGAGTTCCCCCACCCTTGGGAAAACCTCCTTACCCACCACCTCTATGCCCAGGGCCCGGACCTGCTCCTCCAGGAAGGGATCCAGCTCCTCCACTACAAAGAGCCTTTCTACCCTACCAGCGAAATCCAAAACCCTGGCCTTGGGAAAGGGATGGGTAAGGGTGAGCTTCAACACTGAAGCCCTGGGAAAGGCCTCCCGCACATATTGATATGCCACCCCTGAAGTGATGAATCCCATGGAAAGATCCCTCAACTCCATCCTGTTACCAGGAAAGCTTTCACCGTAACTCACCAGGCGCCTCATGCGCTCCTCCACCATGGGATGGCGTTCCCTGGCAAAGTTGGGAAGCATGACCCATTTGGCAGGGTCCAATTCCATGCTCCGGGGGGAAATCTCCTTACGCCCCCCCAGCTCCACCACACCCTTGCCATGGGCTATACGGGTGGTGACACGGAAAAGTACCGGGGTGTCAAAGGTCTCCGAAATATGATAGGCCTCTCCCACGAGTTCTTTACATTCCCAGCTATCGGCAGGCTCTAGCATGGGAACCTTGGCTATCCGGGCATAATGGCGGTTGTCCTGCTCGTTCTGGGAACTGTAAAGGGCCGGATCATCTGCGGAGACCACCACCAACCCCCCTCCAACACCGGTGTAAGAGAGGGTCATGAAAGGATCAGCTGCCACGTTGAGGCCCACATGTTTCATGGCCACCAAGACCCTCACTCCCGCCATACTAGCCCCTATACCCACCTCTAAGGCCACTTTCTCGTTGGAAGACCATTGGGCCCGGACTCCGGGAAGGGTGGCCAGGGTTTCTAGAATCTCTGTGCTGGGAGTGCCGGGATATGCAGCAGCCACCGCCACTCCCTCCTCCCAAGCCCCCCAGGCAATGGCCTCATCACCAGAGAGAAGAACCCTCACTTGAGAACCTCCAAAAGACGCTGGGCCTCTATCCCAAAGGGAGAGGAAGGAAAGCGTCCCCGGAGGTCCTCCAAAATTTTGGCGGCCTTACTTAAATCACCCTTCTCCTGATAAAGGAAGGCCAAATTGTATCTGAGGTATGGCTCCAAGAAAGGTTTCTCTCCTTTGAGCCCCTCCTTCAAGGTCCCTATGCCTTTATCCGGTTCCTGGGCTAACGCCATGGCAGTAAGCCACTGGGGCCAGAAATACCTTTCGGACCTAATACCTTTCACCCCCAGGGCGTACTCCCTCACCCCATCTTCCTCCTTCCCCATTCCAAGGTAGCACTTACCCAAATAGAGATGGGCAAAAGAGGCCCATCGGGACCCGGGATACCCTTTCACCACCTCCTCGAAAGCCTGAACAGTTCTTTTCATATCATCTGCCTTAGCCTGGAGAGGTAAGCCTTTATAGAGACGTACAGCTCTGGCGAAGGCCGTAGCAGCCTTCCTCTCATAACTCCTACGATGGTAAACCCAGCCAGTGACAGCAGCTATCACCACCAGAACTACCACGAGGCCGCCTATCACAGAAACTTTATTCTTAAGAACCCAATCCGAGGCCCTAGAAAAAGCCTCGAGGAAAGGATCGGACGACTCCACTTCCCCAGATCTTCTAGCCATTCCCTTCACCCCCCAGCCTTTTTGCAAGGTCTTCCCCTTCAGAGAGCACCTCTTTAGCCTCCCCCCAGGAAAGGCCTGCCCCCAGAAGAACACCAAAAGCCCTATCCCTGTCAATGAGGTCACCAGGAGCATGGGCATCTGTGTTAAACACTAAAGGAGCCCCCAGTTTCCTGGCCAGCCTGGCCACATGGCCATTGGCCAAAGAATGGCCCCTCCGAGAAGATATCTCTAAATAGACCCTCTTCTCGGCAGCCAAAGTCACCTCTTCTTCCGTGATCAGCCCGGGGTGGGCCAAAATGTCGGCTCCTCCTTCTATAGCTGCCAGGTTTGTTCCAGGGGCCACAGGCTCTACCAGGGTCTCCCCATGAACTACCACTATCCTGGCCCCTAGCCCCCTAGCCATGGAGATAAGGGAAGGAATCTCTGAGGGGGGCACGTGGGTGAGTTCTATGCCCGGTATCACCCTGATATCCTCCAGCACACCATTGAGCTGGAGAGCCACCCGTACCATGGCCGGCACAATGATTTCCAGGTTGGAAAGATCCCCATGATCCGTTATGCCCAAGTATCTCACACCCAACACCTGGGCTCGCCTCACAAGCTCACTGGGGATGAGCTCTCCATCACTGAAAGTGGTGTGGGTGTGGAGGTCTACCACTCCCTCAGCTCCTCAGCCATCCTCTCATCGGCAGCCCCCAACTCAGTAGAGGGGCGGTAACCCATGTCCACCAAAAGGGCCTTCCTTATCCTCAGGGCCATTTTATAAGCCAGCCGAGAAGCCACTTTATTAAAGAAGACCTCCGCCGGGCTGTCCTTGCACATGTAACCCTCGGCACCGTGGAAATCCCCCTCAGACACCACCTCCCACCCCGCCACAGAACAGTCGTAACTCCCCTTCTTTCCTTCTAAAGTCCCCTTGATCGTCCCCCCTATCACATAGGTTCTCCCGAAGATGCCCAACCCACCTTTGATATACCCTCTATAGCTATTCTTCCAAGACAGGGAGACGAGATAACACCCCCGGGGAACCTTCCCTTTCTCACCCAAGAAATACACCTCGCGAAAATCAGAAAGCTCCGACCTGATGTATTTTTTCAACTCATAATCCACGTTGGGCTTCATACACACAAAGGAGAGCTTCGAAGGATAGATAGACAATTTAAGGGTATACTTTCGGGCTTCCTTGCCCTCCATTTTTATACAAATCTTCTGGGGCTTGGACGCCTGGGTGATAGGGGAAGGAAGAATGGGCCAATAGCCCTTAGGGACCCCTGCACACCCCACCAGAAAGAAAAGAACCAAAGCCATCATTTCAAGCTTTTTCATAACCCCCTCCTCTGGTCCCCTAACTTAATACATCCAGGCTCCACCAGGCAACACGGCCAGCCTAAAGGACTATCCTCTTTTCCCGCTTCCAGCGATGATCCAGGTAATAAAGAATGGGTACCACCATGCGTGAGAAAAGGGTTGAGGCCACTTCCCCTGCCATAAGGGAGATGGCCAACCCTTGGAATATAGGATCGAAAAGGATGACAAAGGAACCCACCACCACGGCCGAAGCTGTAAGGAGCATAGGCCGGAAGCGAACGGCCCCAGCGTCTATCACCGCTTCTTCCAAAGGCATGCCCTGGGCCAAGCGCAACTCTATGAAGTCTGCCAGAATAATGGAATTCCGCACGACGATACCCGCACCGGCGATGAAACCTATCATGGACGTGGCCGTGAAGAAGGCCCCCATGAGGGCATGGGCGGGCACTATGCCTATCAGGGAGAGGGGTATGGGAGCCATGATGGTGATGGGCACCGAATATGAGCGGAACCAGCCTACAATGAGAATATAGATGATTATCATAACAGCCCCGAAGGCCAGACCTAGATCCCTGAAAACCTCATACGTGATCTGCCACTCCCCATCCCATTTCATGGAATACTCATCCTGGGTAAAGGGCTGGCGAATATAGTAGCGCTTCAAGGGATAGCCCCCAGGGGTGATGAGCTTGTCCAGCTCCTTGTTCATCTTGAACATGGCATAAATAGGACTCTCCTCCCGACCCGCCACATCGCCGATTACGTAGACCACAGGTTTCAGGTTTTTATGGTAAATGGGATGGTCTATAACCCCCTCCTCTATATGGGCCACCTCGGCGAGAGAGACCAATTTGCCCGTCAAGGACTTCACCCTGATAGACTCCAGTTCAGGAAGGCCAGACCGTAAAGGCCGGGGATAACGCATGAAGACATAAACATCCTCCCTGGCATCGGGATCGTGGAGAAGCCCCAAGATCCTGCCTTTCAAAGCCGACTCCACCACCTCCTTCACCCTGGAGGGTACAACACCCATAGCCACCGCCTTATCCCTGTCCACCACCACCCGATACTCCTTCTGAGGAGCGGTCATATACCAGTCTGCGTCCACCACGCCGGGGGTGTGATCAAAAATGCCCAACACCTTTCTGGCAACACCTATCTGCTTCTCATAATCCGGCCCGTAGACCTCGGCCACCAGGGTGTCCAAAACCGGCGGTCCAGGAGGGATCTCTACCACCTTCACCCTCGCCCTGTACGCCCTGGCAATCCTGGTGAGACCGGGTCTCACCCGCTTGGCAATGTCATGACTCTGGAGCTTCCTTTTACTTTTGGGCAAGAGGTTCACCTGGATGTCGGCCACGTTTGGTCCCTTTCGCAAATAGTAGTTGCGTACCAAGCCATTGAAATTAAAGGGAGCCGCTGTGCCCACGTAGATCTCGTAATCCGTCACCTCAGGCTCGCTGAGCAAATACTGGCCCAATGCCTCGGCCACCTTGGCCGTCTTCTCCAGAGTCGACCCCTCGGGCATGTCCACAATGACCTGGAACTCGCTCTTGTTGTCGAAGGGAAGCATCTTCACTATGACCACCTTGTAGTAGAAGAGGGAACAAGCCGCCAAAAGGAGGAAGACCACAGAACCCAGAAAGGCCCATCTCCACCTCTTGTCCCTTATGAGATGGCCCATGGCCCACCGATAATATCGGGTAGCTATGTTCTCCTTCTCGGCCTCAAAGGCATGGCCACCCCTGCCCAGAAAGTGATAAGCCGTCCAGGGGGTCACCACAAAGGCCACAACCATGGAGAAGAACATGGCCACCGAAGCCCCCACGGGCATGGGCCGCATGTACGGCCCCATCAGTCCCCGGACGAAGGCCATGGGTAAAATAGCTGCGATAACGGTAAAGGTGGCCAAAATCAAAGGACTCCTCACCTCATTGACGGCCTGGACAATCACGTCCTTGAAAGGTTTGCCTTTATTCTCTGGCAGATGGAGATGGCGGAAGATATTCTCCACATCCACTATGGGATCATCGACAAGAATGGCTATGCAAAAGATGAGGGCAAAAAGGGTGACCCGGTTCAGGGTATACCCGTGAAAATAGTAGACGAACAGGGTGATGGCCAAGGTGACGGGCACCGCCACCAGGACTACCAAACTGGCCCTCAAACCCAAGAAGAGGGCAATGAGGATGGCCACAGACAGAGTGGCAATGCCCAGGTGCTCCAGAAGCTCGTTGGACTTCTCTTTAGCCGTCTCCCCGTAGTTCCGGGTGACAGTCACCTGAACATCCCGGGGGATGAGACTGCCCTTCAAAAGCTCCACTTTGCGCAACACCTTCTTAGCCAGCCGAGTGGCATCCTTTCCCTTCCTCTTGGCAATGGTCAGAGAAACAGCGGGATAGAGCCGGCCTGGCGGCTCTCTAAGACCCTTTTCTGCCCCTGAAGGACCGGCAGCAAAAAGGACATAATCCTGGGGCTCCTGGGGACCATCGGTGATACGGGCCACGTCCCTCAGGAAGACGGGTTTTCCACCCACCACCTTCACCACCGTACGCTCCACGTCTTCCTTGGAGACGAAAAAGTTGTTCAAACGCACCAAAAAACGGTAGTTCTCCCGGTCAAATCCCCCGGTTTCCAAAGCCTGATTCTGCCCCAACACGGCCTGGGCCACATCCACAGGGTCCAGACCCAGATTGGTCAGTTTGGCCGGATCCAGATCCACCCGGACTTCACGTCGAAGCCCCCCTTTGACGGAGGTCTCGGAGATGCCAAAGATAGAGCGGACCTCATCGTTCACCCTGGCCACTATCTGTCGTAGGGTATAACCATCATAGTGCTCCCCCCAAAATGTGAGGACCAGGAAGGGTACATCGTTTATGGATCGGGGCTTCAGTATGGGCTTGGAACACCCCAGTGGAATCCAGTCCAGATGGGCGTAGAGTTTGTCATAGACCTTGACAAGGCTCTTCTCCACATCCTGGCCCACGTAGAACCTCACCACCGTCATAGCCCTACCGGGCATGGCTGTTGAATAGACGTACTCCACCCCGGGAATCTCCCAAATGAGCTTCTCCATGGGCCCTATCACCCGGTTCTCTATCTCCTTGGGAGTGGCCCCGGGCATACGGACAAAGATGTCTACCATGGGCACAACGATCTGGGGCTCTTCCTCGCTGGGGGTGTTAAATATGGCAAAGAGCCCCAGGAGCAAGGTGATGATGATAAAGAGAGGAGTGATCTTTGAATCTACAAAGATCTCGGTAATCTTGGAAACAAAGCCGCCGTGGTGAAGCCCGGGATGCTGGTGCTCCTCCGCCCCCTTGTCCTTTCCTTCTACTTTTCCCTCCTTATCCGACTCGAGGGTCCTGTGCTCCTCACCGCTCAAGGCTCACTCCCTCCCTCATCTCGTCCAGATTGGAAACCACCAACCTCTCTCCCGGGTCCAGCCCCCCCAGCACCTCTACCCACAAGCCACGCCGCAGGGCTTCCTGAGAGGTAGCCACAGGCATCCATTCATTTCCCGCCCTTTTATAGCTCCTGCCCGTTCTAATGATCCGGAAATGGACCACGTTGCCTTGGTCCACAGTATAAACTGCGTCCAGATTCCCCCTTCTCACCACAGCCCTCCACGGAATGAGGACTCGGCGGGCCTTGTCCACCACCAGATACAACTTGCCAAACATGCCTGACCTGACAGGGAAGGAGGACACATCCACTTTCACCTTGAACCCCCCCGTATGGGGATTCACCCAGGGCACAACCCGATCCAATCTGGCCCTGTAGGCTTCGCCTAGGGGCTTGATGTAGAGAAAAACCACCTCCCCACTCTTTAACCGAGAAAGATAGGCCTCATCCACTTGGGCAACAAACCAGTATCCGGCCCCCGGAGACTCCAGGGTCAGGAGAGGGGTGCCGGGGCTCACATAGGTACCCGGGTCTACCCTCCGGGCAGTGACCACCCCACCATAAGGAGCCCGAATAACGGTGTATCTCAGGGTCTGGGCCAGGGCCTGGGTCTGGGACCTGATCCCTTTAATCCTGTACTCCAGGGCTTTCTCTTCCTCCACCAGGGCCTGATACTGGGATCGGACCTTGTCAAACTCCTCCTGGGTCACCGCCTTTTCTTTTAGCAGGAGGGCATAACGCCGAAAGTTGGCCTGGGCATAGGCGAGCCGGGAAGCCAGAGCAGCCTTCTGCTTCTCCAAGGCCTTTCGGGTCTCCTCCAGGGCCCTGATCCTGGCCCTGACATCCTTATCGTCCAGGATGAGGAGAAGCTGCCCCTTCTTCACCCTTTGCCCCTCCTCCACCCTCACCTCCCTCACATAACCGGCCACTTTACTGGCCAAAGTGAGCTCACCCCTGGCCTCTACCCGGCCTGGGAACTCCCTCACCATAGGTATCTCGTAAGCCTTTACCCTGGCAGTGTCGGCCTGCACCCTGGGCCTCTCAACGGCACGCTCCTTCTTGCCCCCGCAGCCCACAAGGAGCAGGGAAATGGCAAACACACCTCCCAGCAATCCCCTTCTCCACCCCCTATCCATCATGCTCGTCCTCCCTCAAGGGGGCCCTTTACCCCCCTGGACCCCGATTTTTTGAGAAAACCCTCAGACCTCCATCTACCCCAACCCATGAGGAGGTCCTGGGACCCTATTCCTCCACTCCCATAAAATCCAACAGTCCTCCAGTGGAGTACTGGAGGGTATAAAGGGCCGCCAGATAATCATGAAGGGCCCCAAGATAGAGGCTCCTAGCCTCCACCAGAGCTGACTGGGCGTCATTCACCTCCACTATGGTAGCCAAGCCAGCGCCATAGCGCTTCTCCACCACCCTCAAAGCTTCCTTAGCCTCCTCCACTGAAGACCTGGAAGAGTCTACCCTCTTTCTTGCCTCTCTCACCTTCAGCAAACCTGACACCACCTCCAATACCAGCTCCCGCCTCTTCTCCTCCACCCTCTCCCTTTCCATGGCCAAAAGGGCCCTGGCCTTCCTCACCCTATGCTCCCGGGCAAAACCATCGAATATATTGATCTTGGCCACCCCCCCCACCATCCAATTGGAAGCGTCGCTATCCCCGGGGAAGTTGTGGCCATGCCACTCCCAAGATGCCATCAGGTCTATCTTGGGAAAATAATCGGACTTGGCCCGCTTCACCCCATACCTCTCCGCCTCCACCCGGGCCTTCTGGGCCAGGTAGTCCCCCCGCTTCTCCAAGGCCCTACTCACCAGGCTATCAAGGGTAGCGTGAAAATCCCGGAGATCACCATAGAGACTCTTCAAGTCCCCCTTGATCTCCACAGGAACCCGGGGATCCCCCCCCACCACCAGACTGAGGGATCGCTTGGCCACCTCCCAAGCCGTCTCTTCCCTGGCCAAGCGGTCCTCCATGGAAGCCAAATAGACCTTGGCCCTGAGTACATCCGCCCTGAGGGCCATTCCCCTCTTGAACCTGGCCTGGGCAGTGGACACATGACCCCGCGCACTCTCCACCGCCAAACGGGCCGCCTCCACCCGACTCCTGGCCCAGGCCGCTTCCAGGTACCTCTCCACCACCATCAAAGCCACCCTCTCTTTGTTGGAACCCAACCACCTCTGGGCCGAATGGTAGAAGGCCCGGTTCATCATCACTGTAGAATAGACCTCCCCCCCGTGGAAAAGGGGCCAGGCCACATTGACCGAAGACTTGAAATCGGTGACGGCATGGGGTCGGTTGAAACCCTCCAGATTCATCATCCCCAGGGTCACGTCCCGCCTGCTCATCTTGGTCATCCAAACAAAAGGCGGATTGTTGGATCTAAAGCCTTCCTCCTGAAACCAGAGCCGGGGAAAGAAGAGGCCCCAAGAAGCCAGATACTCCTCCTTGGAAGCCACCGTGGACCATCCCTCTCCCTTCAACCCATGGTTCTCCTTCAGAGCTCGCTCCACCAAGCCTTTCAATTCCCCCGCCGAAGCAGAAAAGGGCAAAAGAAACAGAAGTAACCCTACTCCCCAAACCCTGAGCTTCTTCCCCCTCAACATGCCCACCCCCTAAAGGAACTTTCGATATTAGTATATCATTATATTAAGATGTCAATACCCAATTTGAGATCTCACAAAAGAATAGTGCCCAGACCTTTCTTGTCAGGATAGACCGAGTTCACCTCATCTAGCAACATTCCTTTAACAGGACTTCCCCCAGTTTTACCCTTATGGGTCAGGGCGGGGCGTTCCGACCGCAGAGATGATAGCTCATAGTTGCTATCAGCCATGAGCCATGGGCAAGGGAGGAATGCCCCGCCCTTTCACTTGTTGGAAAGAAAAAATCCAGGATTCTGAACACGATGCCTTTACCAAGAAGGGAGTTTTGGGGGAAGTCCTGTCCTTTAAAGGTTCTTACGCTTCCCAGATCCTTTCCCATGTTGTATGAAAAAGGGCATGGCAGAAAAGGTTCAACCCTACGAGATAAGACCCGGCATATTCCAGCTGGAACTACCCACCCCCTACCCTATAGGACCCGTCTATACCTACCTCATAAAACTGGAACCCATCACCCTCGTCGATGTGGGGGTTAACAGCCCCGAATCCCTGGCGGCCCTTCAAGAACAACTCTATTGCCTGGGATTGAATCTGAACCGGATAGAACAGCTCCTACTGACCCACGGCCATTCAGACCACTACGGGGCTGCCCAGGGCCTCATAGAAGAGGGGGGCAAGACCGTTCTTATCCATCCCAGGGACTGGGACAAAGTGACTGACCGGAGAGATTACTACCTAAAGATGAAACCTTATCTGGCCCAAATGGGCATGCCATCAGATTACTTGGCCTACTTCGTCAAATTCATAGTTTGGGAAACTCCGTATGCCAGGGACCTCGAGAAGGTTCATCCCTTAGAAGAAGGCACCCTGCTCTTCTGGGAAGGGTTAAAATTAGAAGTGATGCACACCCCAGGCCATTCCCCTGGCCACGTGGTCCTATTATGCCCAAGAGAAGGGTGGGCCATCACGGGGGACTTCATCTTCACCCATATCACTCCTGATCCTATTATAGACATAACTCCCAGCGGCTTCAGGACCCCGTCCATGCCCTTGCACCTGGAGTCCTTGAAAAGATTCGCCGCTCGGGGCATAAACACCTTCTTCCCCGGACATCGGGAGAAAGAGGGAAGAACAGAGACGGCCTTGGAAGAGTTGAGAAAGCGCATGGAATACAAAAAGAAGATCTACATGGACACCCTTAAAGAAGGGGCTCTGACCCCTTTTCAGATCATGAGAAGACTCTATCCCCAGAGCCGGAAAGGAGAAGCCTTTGTACTGCTATCAGAAGTTATGGGGCGTCTGGACCTATTGGAAATGGAGGGAGTGGTAACCAGCCGGCGGGAGAAAGGCCTCATTCTCTATAGCCTCAAAGAGGAAGAGGGATGAGAAGGGCCTTTGTCATCACTTTAACCCTCCTCCTCTCCTCTCCCCTGTTGGCCTTGGAGGTACCCCAGAGGGAGACACTCACCTACCGCATCAGCTGGAACAAGCTGATTGGAATAGCCAAAGCCAGTATCACCATGGAAAGAGGGAAAGAAATTCTCACCATCGAGATGAAAGCCAAGACAGTAGCCCCTATAGATTCCTTCTTCTCCGTGAGGGACTACTTCTTCTCCTCTACGCCGCCTGATATATCCTCTTTCCTTCATTACGAGAAACGCCTGAAGGAAGTAGGATACCACCGTCACGACGAGGTTACTTACAATCCTTCCACAGGGAAGCTCATCTACCGCAAAAACGGGAAGCTCAAAAGTCAAAAGACCGTCCCCCCTCCCCTCTACGATCCCTGCTCCATACTGTACGCCTTCCGGTTCCGCTGTCCCCGGGAAAGCGCCTCCTGCTCCCTGCCTTCCACCGATGGCAAGAGGGTGGAAAAGATTCAGGTAATCCCCTTAAAAGAGGAAAGGGTGAAGGTGCCCGCCGGTACCTTCGACACCTTCAAGGTAGAGCCCCGATGGAAAAAGATGAAGGGGGTCTTCAGAAAGAAGAAGGGGGGTCATGTGTACGTCTGGTTCACCAAGGATCAGCACCGCATCCCCGCTAAAGTGGAAGTGGACATCTTCCTGGGCAAGGTGGTGGGGGAACTGACAGGCTACGAGATAAAGCAGGCAGAGGTAAAGGCAAAGGCTGAGAAAAAATAAAGGGCAGAGGATTTCCCTCCTCTGCCCTCAGCCCTCTCTACCCCTACTCTGCCGCTATCTGAACTTCACTATCTCTACCTTTGCCTCTACCTCTGCCCGTACTTACTCTTGGCCGTTCTCTTCTTCGTCCTTCATGAGCTTGTACTCAATGGAGTCCACCAGAGCCTGCCAGGAAGCCTCTATTACGTTCTCATGGACCCCCACAGTGCCCCAGCGGCGTTTGCCATCGGTGGACTCTATAATGACCCGGACCTTGGCCGCCGTTCCCGCCGCCTCATCCAGGATACGGACCTTGTAATCGGTGAGCTGGACGGTGGAGAGACTGGGATAGAACTCCTCCAGGGCCTTCCTCAATGCCCTGTCCAGGGCATTGACAGGACCGTTACCCTCAGCAGCCATAAACTGGTGCTCCATCCTATCAGGGGGCACACTCACCCTCACCATAGCCTCACTCACAGGTTCGTCCTCTCGACTCCTCTTATCCACAATGACCCGAAAGCCCTTTAGGGAAAAGTAAGGCTTAAACCTCTTCATGGCCTTCTTAATCAGAATTTCAAAAGAAGCCTCGGCCCCCTCAAACTGATAACCCTGGTGCTCCAACACCTTGAGGTCCTCCAGAACATTCTGGACCACGGGGTCTTTAGAGTCCAAATCCAAACCAAACTCCTGGGCCTTGTAGACGATGTTGCTTCTGCCCGAGAGGTCGGAGACCAGCACCCTCTGGCGATTACCCACCAACTCGGGCCGGATATGCTCATAGGTTTCGGGATTGCGCATGACCGCCGATACATGAACCCCGCCCTTGTGGGCGAAAGCGCTCTTGCCCACATAAGGCTGGTGGGGCCAGGGCTTCAGGTTGGCCACCTCATAGACAAAACGGGAAATCCTGGTCAAGTCATTGAGCTGTTGGGGAGAGACACACTCAATGCCCATCTTGAGCTGGAGATTTGGGATGATGGAGCAGAGGTTGGCGTTGCCACAGCGCTCACCGAAGCCGTTAATGGTCCCCTGTACGTGCTCAGCCCCGCAAAGAACGGCCATGATGGAATTGGCCACAGCCGTTTCCGAATCGTTGTGGGCATGGATACCCAAAGGCGCCGAGATCTCCTGGCGCACCCTGGCCACGATCTCCTGGATCTCAAAGGGTAGACACCCCCCATTGGTGTCGCAGAGAACAATACAATCGGCCCCTGCCTCCTCGGCAGCCCATATGGTCCTCATGGCGTACTCGGGGTTCCGCTTGTACCCGTCGAAAAAGTGCTCGGCATCGTAAATCACCTCGGACACCCGATCCTTAACGTAATAGACGGAATCGTAGATCATCTTCAGGTTCTCATCCAGACTGCACCTCAGGGCATCGGTGACGTGGAGATCCCAGGATTTACCGAAGATGGTGACCACGGGCACATCGGCCTTGAGAAGCATCTTGATGTTGGGATCGTCCTGGGCCTTAATCCCTGCCCTCCTGGTAGAACCGAAGGCGGCAATCTTGGCCTGTTTCAGGTTGAGCCTCTTGCTCAGCGCAAAAAACTCCATATCCTTGGGATTGGACCCAGGCCACCCACCTTCAATGTAATGGATACCCAGCTCGTCCAGCTTCTCGGCGATCATGAGCTTGTCCATGCTGGAGAAGCTGATCTCCTCCGCCTGGGTACCATCCCTCAAAGTGGTATCGTAAAGCTTAACCTTCTTCACCTTTTCCACTACTTCCCCTCTCTCCTATAAAAGCATCGTGTAAAGCCCTAACAGCCAACTCGGTATACTTGTCCTCGATGACACAACTCACCTTGATCTCAGAGGTGGAAATCATGAGGATGTTGATCCCCTCGTTGGCCAGGGTTTCGAACATCTTGGCGGCCACGCCGGGATGGGACCGCATTCCCACACCCACTATAGAAACCTTGGCAATATCCGCATTGGTGGTGAAACCCTTGGCCCCTAATGTGGGTACCACCTCCTTCATCACCTCAATGGCCTTGGGCAGGTCCGTCCTGGCCACAGTGAAGGAGATGTCAGTGAGTCCGTCTTGACTCACGTTCTGGATGATCATGTCCACATTTATGGCCGCATCGGCAATGGGAGTGAAGAGGGCCTTGGCTATGCCCGGCCTGTCAGGCACTCCCATGACCGTAATCTTGGCCTGGTTCTTGTCATGGGTCACTCCCGAAACCAACACCGCTTCCATCTCTTCGCTGAATGGCACCACCATGGTTCCCTCCTTATCTGTAAAGGTGGATCTCACATGTATGGGTATCCCATACTTCATACCCATCTCTACGGATCTGACCTGGAGCACCTTGGCCCCGGCACTGGCCATCTCCATCATCTCCTCGAAACATACACGATCTAACTTCCTGGCGTGGGGCACGATCCTGGGATCAGCAGTATAAACACCCTCCACATCCGTGTAGATCTCACACACATCGGCCTGGAGGGCAGCCGCCAGGGCCACCGCCGTGGTGTCGGAACCACCGCGCCCCAAGGTGGTCACATCATGGGACAACTCGTCCACACCCTGAAAACCCGCCACCACAGCGATCTCGCCCCGGGCCAGGGCATCTCTCACCTGCTGAGCCTCAATCTTTTTTATCCTGGCTTTGGTGTGAACACCGTCGGTGATGAAACCTGCCTGCCTACCCGTAAAAGAACGGGCAGGATAGTCCATGGCCTTGAGGGTTATGGCCAACAAAGCGGATGAGACCCTCTCTCCCGACGAAAGGAGCATGTCCATCTCTCTCTCGTCGGGCATCTCTGTGATCTCCTTGGCCAAGCTTATTAGCCTGTCCGTCTCCCCCGCCATGGCCGAGATGACCACCACCACATCATTTCCGGCGTCTTTGGTCTTGGCCACCCTCCTGGCCACGCTCTTGATCTTCTCCACCGTGCCCACGGAAGTTCCACCGTACTTTTGCACTACCAGTGCCATCGCTCTTCCCTCCTGGAAGAAATCCCCATCCAGTCCCCAGGCTCCAGGCCTCAGAGACCTTGGAATCCTCGCAAGGCTTTCTCAAAACTTGCCCCCCTCCATAGCAAAAGGAACCACCACCTTCAACGGTTTTTGTGACAAAAACCACAAATTTTATTCACTACCCTCTGCCCTTCGCCTTTAGCCTCTAGCCTCTAGCCTTTAGCCTCTAGCCTTTAGCCTCTAGCCTTTAGCCTCCAGCCCTTCGTCCTTAGCCCTTAGCCTCTCCTACCCACAGCCCCCGCACCCGTGGCAGAGATGGCCCAGAAAGAGGGACATGAGCTTGTGGCCCTCCTCTATGGTGTAGGGGGTGAGGTGCTGGAGGGCCCTTTCGTTGTAGCCCCCCTCCCCTGCCCTCTCCTGGTGGCTTCGCCATATCACGAAAGGTACGGGATCTGCCGTGTGGGTCTTGATGGTGATGGGGGTGGGATGATCGCAGAGCAACAGGATACTGAAGGGTTCCTCGCTGGAATGGGCCGCATCCAGAAGGAGGGGGAGCACCCGAGAATCTATATCTTCAATGGCCCGGATCTTGGCTTCCACATCCCCCTGATGCCCTGCCTCATCGGGGGCCTCGATATGCAAGTAGACCAGGTCCCCCTTCTCCCGGAGAAAGTCCAAAGTCGCCCGGGCTTTGCCCTCATAATTGGTGTCCAGATAGCCTGTGGCCCCAGGCACACTTATGGGTTCCATCCCCAGAAGAACAGCCAACCCCTTCATGAGATCCACCGCCGAGATAACAGCTCCTCTCAAACCGTAAACATCCCGAAAAGCAGGCAAACTGGGTCGTTCCCCCTGGCCCCAAAGCCAAATCATGGTGGCAGGGTTCTTGCCCTCCTCCACCCTCCTTCTGTTAACAGGATGACGGGCCAGGACTTCCCGGGACCTCTCCATAAGCTCTAAAATCTTCTCCGATTCCTCTCCCCTTGGTAGATAGTCCCGGATAGGCCTACCAGAAATGTCATGGGGAGGCGTTGTCTCTATTGCATCCCCGCCGTCCCTCCACAGCAGCAAATGGCGGTAGCTCACCCCGGGATAAAAAGAAAACTCTTCGTTCCCCAGGGTTTCTTGAAGGTCCCTTATGAGCAAAGAGGCCTCCTCCGATGAGATGTGCCCAGCGCTGTAGTCCTCCATGATCCCGTCCTTCACCGTCACCAGGTTGCAACGATAGGCCACATCCCCAGGACCCATTTCCACCCCCATGCTGGCGGCTTCTAGAGGGGCCCTGCCTGTGTAGTACCTGGCCGGATCAAAACCCAAAACCGAAAGGTTGGCCACATCGGAACCTGGGGGCATTCCCGGGGGCACGGTCCTCACCCAGCCGCAGATCCCCTCTTGGGCCATCCTATCCATGTTAGGTACGGAAGCCACCTCCAAGGGCGTCTTTCCTCCTAGCTCCTCTAAAGACTCGTCAGCCATGCCGTCGCCGAGGAGTACCACGTATTTGGCCATCTCTCTCCCCTTCAGGATTCAGATAACTAAAATCTATACTAAACAGAAATTTCTTCAACTCAGAAGGGGGATAATAGGAAAAAACTACCAGCCTCCCCCGTCCTCCACCCGGATAAGAACTGTTTTCCTGCCAATGACATCCAGCCGATCTATCTCTTCCAAGGCCTCCCTCACGTCCCTCTCCGTAGCCTCGTGGGTCATCATCACCACAGGAACCGTACCTTCCTCTCGGCGTCCCTTCTGGATCACCGACTCTATGGAAATATGCCTGGAAGCCAAGATCCCCGAGATCTTGGAGAGTACCCCCGGACGATCCTGGGCTGTAAACCGCATGTAATACCGGGTCACCACCTCGTCCATGGGCTTTAGTGCCACCTCTCTATCCAGTTTATCATAGGAGAACGGAGGCACCCTGCGCCCCACCCCCTTCAAAAGGTCCCGGGCTATGTCCACCACATCGGCCACCACAGCACTGGCCGTGGGCATCTCCCCTGCCCCACGGCCATAGAACATGGTAGGGCCCACCCCATCACCCTCTACGTAGACGGCATTGAAAACCCCCTCCACCTTGGCCAAGGAATGGTCCAGAGGTATCATGGTGGGGTGAACCCGAATCTCCACCCGATCACCGCCCTTTATTATAGCCAGCAGTTTAACCCGATAACCCAGCTCCTGGGCGTAGAGTATGTCTTTGGAGTCCACCCGGTCTATACCCTCTACATAGATCTCTTGGGCCTTGAAGTAGCGTCCAAAGGCCATGGTGGCCAAGATAGCAGCCTTGTGGGCGGCGTCCATACCACTGATATCCAGGGTGGGATCAGCCTCGGCGTAACCTTCGGCCTGGGCGTTGGCCAGAGCCTCCTGGAAAGAGAGCCTCTCCCTCTCCATCATGGTAAGAACATAATTGGCCGTTCCATTGATAATACCGTAAATACAGGAGATAGTGTTAGCCACCAAACCTTCCCTCAAGGCCTTCAGGATAGGGATACCTCCTGCCACACTGGCCTCAAAACCCAGATCGACACCTGTCTCTTCCAGGGCCCGAAGGATCTCTTCCCCAGCCTCAGCCAGGAGGGCTTTATTGGCCGTCACCACAGGCTTACCTGCCCCAAGAGCCTCCAAAATGAAGCTCTTGGCAGGCTCTATACCACCCACAAGCTCTACCACTACGTCCACCTGGGGATGGTGAATGGCTTCCATGGCATCAGTGGTCAAAAGGGATGCGTCCACCTGGACATCCCTGGGTCTCACCAGGTCCACATCAGCAATCCTTACCAGTTCCAGCTGGGCACCCAAGCGCTCCTTGAGGAGTTCACCCTTCTCCATGAGAATACGCACCACCCCAGTGCCCACAGTGCCAAAGCCGATGAGACCAATCCCAATAGCATCCCGAAAAGTCCCACGACCTTTCGGAGACTCCGGGCTCACACGGCCACCCATTTCTTTTTCTCCCCCAGGGTTAAGACTTTCTTCATACCCCTCAGGGCCTGGCGAATCCGCTGCTCATTTTCCACCAAAGCAAACCGCACATAGTCGTCGGCGTTGTAACCAAAGCCAATGCCGGGAGAGACCGCCACCTTACCCTCCTTCAGGAGAAACTTGGAAAACTCCAGAGAACCCATGTGTTTATATTCGCCCGGGATTTCGGCCCATACAAACATGGTGCCTTTAGGCTTCTCCACTCTCCAACCTATGCGATTCAGGCCGTCTACCAGGACATCTCGCCTTCTTCTATAGGTATCCACGATCTCCTTAACGCACTCCTGGGGACCATTAAGGGCAACGATGGCGGCGATCTGGATGGGCTGGAAGATGCCATAATCATAGTAACTCTTCAGCTTGGCCAGGGCCTCCACCAGTTTGGAGTTGCCCACCATGAAACCCACCCGCCATCCAGGCATGGAATAGGTCTTGGAGAGGGAATAAAACTCCACCGCCACATCTTTAGCCCCGGGAACCTGGAGAATGGAGGGAGGGCAATAGTCATCGAAAACCAGCTCAGCATAAGCAAAGTCGTGGACCACAATGATGTCGTGATCCCTAGCGAAGTCCACCACTTTATAGAAGAACTCCATATCCACCACCTTGGTGGTGGGATTGTGGGGAAAACTCAGAATAAGCATCTCGGGCACAGGCCAGGTCTGGCGCACAGCCTTCATAAGGCTCTCGAAGAAGTCTGTGCCATTCAGAAGGGGCACACTCCTCAGATCGCCCCCAGCTATCACAATGGAATAGGCGTGAATGGGATAGGTGGGAGTGGGCACCAGAGCCACATCCCCGGGCCTCAGGGCCGCCAGGGTGAAGTGGGCAATGCCCTCCTTCGCCCCAATGGTGGCTATGGCTTCCGTCTCAGGGTCCAGGTCCACGTTGAACTTCCTCTTGTACCAGTTGCAAATGGCCTCCCTGAGCTTGGGAATACCCTTGGAGCTGGAATACCTGTGGTTCCTGGGATTCCTGGCCGCCTCCACCAGTTTGTCCACGATGTGGGTGGGGGTGGGGATGTCGGGATTCCCCATGCCCAGGTCTATAATATCCTCTCCCCTACGCCTTGCCTTGTACTTGAGGTCATTCACAATGGCGAAGACGTAAGGGGGAAGCCTCTTAATCCTCAAAAACTCCCGCTCCAACATAGGTCCACGTCCCTCCGACTCTTAAGATTTGTCCTGTGAGAATACTCTTGTGGCCAATATTTTCAAGGGGGGAAACACCAGGACTTCCCCCAGTTTTAGTCCTATGGGTCAGGGCGGGGTGTTCCGAACGCAGAGATGATAGCTCATAGTTCATAGCTCGTAGTTCATGGTTCATAGCTCACAGTTGCTATCAGCCATGAGCCATGAGCCATCAGCTATCAGCCATGGGCAAGGGAGGGAGGAATGCCCCGCCCTTTCACTTGTTGGAGAGAAAAAATCCAGGATTCTGAACATGATGCCTTTACCAGGAAGGGAATTTTGGGGGAAGTCCTGGGAAAACACTGCAAGGCTTCACAAGGTTTCCAGGTTATCCAGTAAGACCTTCCCCCTAAGTCAAAACAGACACGCTCAATGGAACGCTGCCTGAACCCGTGGCAAAGGGATCCTCCATGAAAATAAAAAGCCCCCCTTTTTGGAGGGGGGCTTGACTCCCGTCTTAAGCCAAGGTCTAGAAAGAGATTCCCAGGGACACCCGGCCAGAGTACACGGTATAGTCCTCGTTGAACTCGCTCCTGAAGGTCAGGTTGAGCTTGGCCCTATCCATTATGGTCAGACTCAAGCCTAGTCTTCCGACTATGGAGGTATCTCCAATATCCTCTTCCACGTCCTCTTTACCGGAGCCTATACCGGGTATGGACTGGGTTATGGAAATATCATTGTCTCCCAACGCCTGCTCCCATTTCACCGAGGCCAACAGGTCTATCTTGGTGTCTTTGACCACCCACCTCTTCAAACCCGTAAGCCCCACAATGGAGCGGAAGTAGCTGTCGTCTTCGCTGTCGTACTCCTTGTCCCAGTTGGAGTAGTCAGCGTCCGTCTTGTAATCGCCCACCCTCCAGTAGCTGAAGCCCACTCCCAGCTCGGGCATGATCATCCAGTTCCTCTGGTCTCCCAGGACATAGCCACCCACCAGCTCGCCCTCGAATCCGTGGCTCCAGTAGTCTGCAGTCTCCCTCATGTTGTAGTCAGGACCTGTGCGTCCTTCGTAGTCATGCTGCACCCCGTAGCCCATGGCAACCATTCCCAGATACCAGGGACGACAGGCGTAATTGACATAGAGCCCTACGGTGTAAATGTCCTGCTCGTCGTCAATGCCACCGTAATCATAGTCGTTGAAGTTCACGTCCACCTTGGAGATTCCTCCAAAGATCCCCACGTTCACAGCATCGGTGACCATGCGCTCAAGACCAAGGGTGAAGCCTATGCCATGGGCATCGTAACCCAGATCGTCAGCTTCCACGTCGGTGTACACGGGATAGAAGAAGGCACCGTTCCTGTACTCCCTGGTAGTCGATGCCGCCGTTGCCACTGGAGGACCCGCTTCAGTGGCTATCTGGCCGCTGTCCGCCAGCTTCACATTCCCCTCTTCTCCCTTCTCTGTCACCCACCACAGGAGCTTGTTATACATGAGGTGGGAGGTGACAAAGCTCATCATGTTCCTAGCCACCACCTGAGAGGCATGGATGGACAAATCCGCCGTGGAGTGTTGGGGGTCATATCTCCAGATAACCGCCACTTCCTCCGGCGCATCCTCCCCACGGGCAGGTCCATACCAACTGGGGCTGATATCGGGGTTCCTGGTACCATCAATGAGGCCACCAAAGTAATCGGACACCGTATCCACCTCGGGATCACTGAGCTCTATGAGGTAATACGGGTGATTGATCTTGAGGTCCCTATCGGCATAGGCAACCAACCTGGCACCGTTCAGGTCAAGGGTGGTCCCCATGTCATCCAGATATATGGGCCTCTTGGTGATGCCAGGGGAGCCAAAGACGATCCCAAATTTATCCAGGAAAGTGACGTAAGAGTCCTTCATCCACAGGGTCCTGATGTCTGCATCGGGAATGTCCGTGTAGAGATAGATGGTGCCCGGACTGGATATAGTCACCTCGGAGTTCTCAACGTAGATCCCAGCGGCGCTATCTGCAGTTGCAGAGCCGCCCCCACCACCTATAACAAAGATAGGATCAACATAGAGGAAAACATTGCCATAGTTTGTAAAGGAGCCGTAAGAACCCCACAGGTGCACACCGTACACATGGTCCACATAGGAATCGGCCCCAACAGTGATCTGTGTCCCTATATTGCCATAGTTTGTGATATCTGCATATCCCCCAAAAGAGGTCAAAGCTGATACGTGCGAAACCTGACTGCCACTTCCTGCAGAGACCGAGGTGGTGATATTGCCGCGGTTGACAACCGAGTCAGCATCTCCCATGAATACTGCTCCTCCGATTGTATCAACACTTACAGAGCTATCGGTACCGCTAGCATCACCAACCACCACATCGGTGTGTATATTACCCTCATTTGTGAAACTCCCCACTCCATTAAATACCGTTGCCACAACAGTACTAATCCCAACTGTGGCATCCTCTCCACTGGCATCCCCGGCACGAGCAGAGGCAGTTATTGTTCCACTGTTGCTGAAACTGTCCACATAGTCTCCAAACTTTACACCGTAGACTCCATCAAACGGCTCTCCCAATTGAATTGAGGCATCAGTCTCACTGGCATCACCCGCCACAACACTGGCGCTGATGGTGTCCGGGCTTGAATTGGTGAAGGTGCCCACCTCGTCATCAAAGTAGATACCGTTGATATCGTACACCTCAATCTCCGAATCATACCCACTGGCATTCCCTATTTGGGCGCTTGCAGAGATGGTACCGCTGTTCTCAAAGGTGCCCACAGGGTAATAGAAGTGGGCACCTGTTACTGCAGGCGCATCTTCGTCATAGCCGTAAATCCCGGCATAGGCATAATCTCCACTCACGTCCCCTATGCTTGCACTGGCAGAAATGGTACCACTATTGGTGAAGGTACCAACTTCATCATAAAAGAACACACCTGCTACAGCAGCGGTATCATCGTCATCACTGTAAATCTCAGCATAGGCATCCTCTCCACTCACATCACCTATGCTCGCACTGGCGCTGATGGTGCCGCTGTTATCAAAGCTATCCGCACCATAGTAAAAGTAGGCACCTGTTACTGCAGGCGAACCTTCGTAGTAGCCAGAAATCTCAGCATAGGTATCATAGCCGCTCACATCACCTATGCTCGCACTGGCACCGATGGTATCCGAGCTTGAGTTGGTGAAGGTACCTACCTCATCGTAGAAGGATACACCAGCCACCGCAGGAGCCTCATCTTCATAAGCCCCAATCCCAACATAGGCATAATCTCCACTCACATCGCCTATGCTCGCACTGGCCAAGATGGTACCGCTGTTATCAAAGCTATCCACACCATAGTAGAAATAGGCTCCTGTTACTGCCGGTGCATAATAGTAATAACTGTAAATCCAGGCACCAGCATCATAGCCACTCACGTTGCCTATGCTCGCACTGGCGCTGATGGTGCCACTGTTATTAAAGGAACCCACCTCATCATAGAAAAACAGACCCGCCACCGCAGGAGCCTCGTAGTCATCATTCCAGATCTCAGCATAGGCATCTTCGCCACTCACGTCCCCTATGCTCGCACTGGCCAAGATGGTACCGCTGTTCTCAAAGCTGTCCACACCATAGTAGAAATAGGCTCCTGTCACTGCAGGCGAACCTTCGTAGTAACCGTAAATCCCAGCATAGGCACCTTCTCCACTCACATCACCTATGCTCGCACTGGCGCTGATGGTGTCCGGGCTTGAATTGGTAAAGGTACCCACCTCATCGTAGAAGAAGACGCCTGCTACAGCTGCGGTATCATAGTCATCACTGTAAATCTCAGCATCGGCTCTATAGCCACTCACATCACCTATGCTCGCACTGGCAGAGATAGTGCCACTGTTATCAAAACTGCCCACCGGGTAGTAGAAGTAGGCCCCTGTAACTGCTGGCGAACCCTCATAGTAACCATCTATGTAAGCACTGGCATAGTCTCCGCTCACATCGCCTATGCTCGCACTGGCCAAGATGTCTCCACTGTTGGTGAAGGTACCCACCTCATCGTAGAAGAAGACACCCGCCACTGCAGGTGCCTCATAGTCATCATTCCAGATCTCAGCATAGGCATAATCGCCACTCACATCACCTATGCTCGCACTGGCACTAATGGTGCCACTGTTATCAAAATCATCTACCCCATAGTAGAAGTAAGCCCCTGTAACTGCTGGCGAACCTTCGTAGTAGCCGTAAATCTCAGCATCGGCATAATCTCCACTCACATCCCCTATGCTTGCACTGGCGCTGATGGTGTCCGGGCTTGAGTTGGTGAAGGTGCCCACCTCATCATAGAAAAACACACCTGCCACAGCAGGAGCCTCATCGTCGTAGCTGCAGATCTCAGCATAGGCATCTTCGCCACTCACGTTCCCTATGCTTGCACTGGCAGAGATGGTACCGCTGTTCTCAAAGCTACCCACAGGGTAGTAGAAGTAGGCACCTGTTACTGCTGGCGAATAATAACTCCATATCCCAGCATAGGCATCTTCGCCACTCACATCCCCTATACTCGCACTGGCACTAATGGTGTCCGGGCTTGAGTTGGTGAAGGTGCCCACCTCATCATAGAAAAACACACCTGCCACAGCAGGAGCCTCATCGTCGTAGCTGCAGATCTCAGCATAGGCGTCCTCTCCACTCACATCCCCTATGCTTGCACTGGCACTGATGGTGCCACTGTTCTTAAAGCTATCCACACCATAGTAGAAGTAGGCACCTGTTACTGCTGGTGAGCCTTCGTAATAACTGTAAATATCAGCACCAGCATCATAGCCACTCACATCTCCTATGCTCGCACTGGCACTGATGGTACCGCTGTTCTCAAAGCTACCCACAGGGTAGTAGAAGTAGGCACCTGTAACACCGGCCGAACCTTCATAGTAGCTGCAGATCTCAGCATAGGCATCTTCGCCACTCACGTCCCCTATGCTTGCACTGGCACTGATGGTGTCCGGACTCGAGTTGGTGAAGGTACTTACATAGCCACCAAAGTAGGCACCATAGACGTCGTATATTTCAACCCACGAACCGTATTCGCTGGCACCACCCACCACCGCACTGGCGCTTATGGTGCCGGTGTTGGTGAAACTGCCTACGTCACCTCCGAAATAGCCGAAGATTGTGCCAAAGACACCACCGATACCCACATAAGAGTCATATCCACTGGCACTCCCTGCCTGGGCGATAGCTGATATGGTGCCGCTGTTGTCGAAGCTGCCTACACTATCACCAAAGAGAACTCCATAGATCGGATAATAGTCCCCCCAACCAAGGTACACCCAAGAATCTTCCTCAGATGCATTACCCGCCACTGCATTGGTGGAGATGACCCCACTATTGGAGAAAGACGAAGACCCCACTGTACCAAGAATGCCAACCCCCATGTCAGTGACTTCTACATAGGACCCCTCGCCCACGGCATT
>JAJSAC010000062.1 GCA_024274915.1 Thermodesulfobacteriota bacterium | reverse complement strand
CACTACAAGAGACCATTCAGATACGCCTAACGACAAAGCTCACCTGCCGCTATGAAGCGCCAGCGGAATAGCGGTCAGGTGCAGCGCCTTGTTAGCAGCTAATTTGTTGGTTTTGGAATACTTTTCACATAAGCCATGATTACATTATCCATTACCTTAGGATACGAAGTGTTAAAAGTTTCTTTGTTTATTTCGATGATTGATCTGTCTATATTGTCAAAGAGAATTTTTATTTTTCCACAAACATCAACAAATAATTCAAACTGTTTTTCTAATTCACCTGGTAGATTTACAAGACGATACTTACCATTGTTATAGAAAAATTCATCACGATCTTGAGTAAAAAATCTTATTGTATATTGTCTGTCAATTGGGGGAATTAGATTTGGAAGAATATGCGCAAGTGCTTTTGAGTTAGCCACAATAGTTGAATTAGATATAGAGACATTTAAACCTTGGTATATTTCTTTTAAGCTTTCTATTATAGTCATGTAATCAGAATGTTCCATATCAGAAAAGTTATTTTCTATAAAAGATTGCATCTTGTCTTTATATTTTAAAATTGAATCTTTAAAATCATTATATTCATGAAGTTTCGTTTTTGTAGTCCTAGGATCGCCCATACGGTGCATTCCCCAAGATGCCAAAGTTGCATATATTAATTCTATATGCCTTTCAGAAAGGAAATTAGATTGTTGCTCTTTCACGCATTGGACATGGAAATATACTGAAGGCCCACCAAATTCTTTTAGTACATTTAGCGATTCCTGATAATATCGGGGAAAATCATGTATCAATTCTTGTTCATTTCTACTCATTTTTTTACCTGCTAACATATCATATGTTGCTGCAATATTAGTAAAAAATTACTATATTCTAGTGAGCCTTGTCAAGAGAGAGGCAGAAGTAAAACGCTTGAAAAACTTGGCTTAATATTACATTGCAGCAGTATAATATTAAAGATGGCAATGTTGGGTTGCGGCGACGGAAAGGTAGAATTGGATTGGAGTAGCCTAAGCAGTCTTTGGGAAAAGCCACGTCAAAAGGATATGGGTCTGCCATTTGAGGGAAGAGTGTTGTGCTGGAGTCTGTGGCTTCAGGTGGCTTGGCAATGTGAATAGCAGTCCGGCCAGACTGTAACACTTTACCAGTGTTTTTTCCGGGAACATGGGGCTGGCATACTCGCTGGCCTGGATTTTGGTTTTCAACGGGGTGGCTGGCATTGACAGCAGGGGGGCCGGGGGTTATGGATTCTCCCCGTGGGGAAGCGGATCTTCATAGCGGGTATCATCCAGGGATCGTGCCAGGGGAAGGACGTGTGGAGCCAGGATTACCGCTCCCGGCTCAAGGAGCTCCTGGCCCGGGCCTTTCCCGGCTGGGAGGTCTACTGTCCCGTGGAGAACCATCCCGAGAGCGTGGAGTACACCGATGAAGAAGCCCGGGAGACCTTCATGTACCACATAGACCTGGTGAAGAGGTCTTCCCTCATCGTGGCCTACCTTCCTTCGGCCTCCATGGGCACGGCGGTGGAGATGTGGGAGGCTTACAAGGAGGGGATTCCCGTGTGGACGGTGACTCCCATGCTGGAGAACTGGGTGGTGCGTATCACCTCCACCAGGATCTTCCCCACCCTGGAGGACCTGGAGGAGTTCCTCAAGGCTTCTCCTTTCCCCGAAGAAGAGGTGCTGGCCTCTTCCCGATGAAGTCTTCCAGTTTCACAAATCGGTAGCCTTCCTTCTCCAAAGTCTGCACTATCCGGGGCAGGGCCCTGGCGGTGCCTGCCAGAACGGTGAGACCTTATAAAGGGGGAACCAGAGGTTTCACAGGGTTTCCCACTTCTGGTAGATGTCTTCCCGGGTGAGGGGCAGCTCGTTCTCCCCTTTGTCCCTGTTCTTCACCAAAAGGGCCTGGAAGACGCTCTGCTCGTTGATGGAGAACCCGTAGGAGGCCCCGGCCATGTAGAGGCGCCACACCCGATAGGTCACCTCGTCCACCACCTTGAGGGCCTCTTCCCTGTGGGCCTCCAGGTTCTTCACCCAGTGGCGCAGGGTGAGGGCGTAGTGTTCCCTCAGGGATTCCACGTCCCGCACTTCGAAGCCTACGTTTTCTGCTACGGTGATGGTTTTGCTGATGGGCCGGAGGTGACCGTCGGGGAAGACATACTGCTCGGTGAAGGACCAGCGGCGTATCATGGTGGGGCCCCAATCGGCGGCTATGCCGTGGTTCAGGAAGAACCCCCCGGGTTTCAGGAGCTCCCAGGCCTTCTGGAAATAGGTCTTGAGGAGGGGTTTCCCAACGTGCTCGAACATGCCTATGCTCACCAGCTTGTCGAAACCCTCGGGATCGTTGACCTCCCGGTAGTCCTGGAGTCGGACCTCGGCCAGGTCCTGGAGGCCCTCCCTCTCTATCCATTCTCGGGCATAGCGGGCCTGGTTCTGGGCCAGGGTGATGCCCACCACTTTGACGCCGTACTTCTTGGCGGCATAGACCACGAAGCCCCCCCAGCCGCAGCCGATGTCCAGGACCCTCTCCCCGGGTTTCAGTCGGAGTTTCCGGCAGATGAGCTCTAGCTTGTTCCTCTGGGCCGTGGCCAAGTCCTCATGGGGGCTCCTGAAATAGGCGCAGGAGTAGTTCATCATGGGGTCGAGGTAGAGGGTGTAAAACTCTGGTGGGAGGTCGTAGTGGTAAGAGATGGCCTGGCGGTCCCTCTCTATGGAGTGGAGTTTGCCCTGGAGGTTGGCCTTGCTTCGACCCTGGAGCCTGTTGAAGTTCCGTACAGCCTTTTTTAGCTTGAAGACCCTCCTCCAGAAGATGGGGTTGGCCATGAGTTTGGGGGAGACCTCCTTGAGATGTTCGGCGGCGGGGA
This sequence comes from Thermodesulfobacteriota bacterium, assembly GCA_024274915.1. Taxonomy (GTDB): domain Bacteria; phylum Thermosulfidibacterota; class Thermosulfidibacteria; order Thermosulfidibacterales; family B14-G1; genus B14-G1. Next base: position 37,333 of record JAJSAC010000062.1, on the reverse strand, counting down.
AGATGGCGTAGATGTCTCCTTCGATGTCAATGTCTCCGTAAATGTAAGCCTCGCCCAGCCTCACGTCTGTGGGAAATGATAGAATGTGGGCCATGATCCCTGGGTTATAGATGATCACCGTGGCCCTGGCCTCTTCCAGCCCCGGGGGAGACCACTCCTGGCCGTTCCAGAGCCTGAAGTTGAAATGAGCAGGTTTATAGTTGGAAAAGACCTGTTTGAGGAGCGCCAGGTTTTCTTCTATCATTTTCTCTTGCATGGTCCACCTCCTCTTGAGAATGAATTGTGCCTATGAGAACAATTGTCAATGGTCATAGTAAAGTTGGGAGAGGGTAAGTGAAGGGTTCTGCCAGGCTTCTGGACGGCAGGGGGATGAGGGAAGTGTCAGAAGAGGCCTGGAGAGGGGGTTTCCTCTTCCCAGGGGTATGGGATTTCCATGTCCACGGTGGGGGAGGCTATTCCCTTGCCTCTTCCCGTGATGAGGAGATCCGGAGGGCCTTGAGGGCCCAGTTTTTCCACGGTACTTCGGCCTTGGTAGCCACCCTGCCTGCCATGTCCAGGAGGACCCTGGAGGAAGCCTTGGGGGCTCTGGATGGGGTGAAAAGGACCCCACGTCCCGGTGAGGCCAGAGTCCTGGGAGCCTACCTGGAGGGGCCTTTCATCAATCCCCAAAAGGTGGGGGGAATGGACGCCGGGGCCCTGGAGGGATGGACGGTGGAGACCTTTTTGTCCCTGGTGGATAGGTTCCCCGGCCTGGTGAGGGTGGTGACCCTGGCCCCCGAGCGCCCCGAGGCCCAAGAGGTGATTCCGGCCCTGGTGGAGAGGGGGGTGGTGGTTTCCGTGGGTCATACCCAGGCGGGGGAGGAGGAGACCCTGAGGGCCATTGCCCTGGGAGCCCGGCTTGTGACCCATCTTTTCAATGCTATGGGGCCTTTCCATCACCGGGCTCCGGGAGGGGCTTTGGCCTGTCTCCTGGATCACAGAGTCAAGGCGGAGTTCATCCCCGAAGAGGGCCATCTCCATCCCCTGGTCCAGAGATTCATAGTGAGGCTCAAAGGTCCTGGGGGTCTCATACCCGTATCCGATGGCACCCCCCTGGCTGCCGGAGGGCCCCGGGAGATGGAGTGGATGGGAACCCGGGTGACCAGAAAGGGTGGGGCCGTGGTGAGGAGGGATGGGAGGATCTTTGGCTCGGCCATCTCCCTCCTGGAGGGACTGAGATTCCTGGATGATTCCGACATCTGGCCCCTGGGGGAGTCCATTCCCGCCCTTCTGAGGAATGTGGCCTGTTTGCTGGGGGAGGAGCCTCCTATGGTAGAGGAGGGGTACCGGGGACCCCTCTACCTTCTCACAGAGAAAGGGGATTTGGAGATTGTGGAATAGACTGGTCCTGGTGCCCGTGGGTCCCGGGGTTGCCGGGATCTTGGAGGAGCTGGCTTCTCTCTTTTCCCGAAGGACTCCTCTCACCGCGGAGGTGGTGGAGGGGATCATCTGGTGGGGAAAAGGGCAGGGGGATGCCCGGGACCTTTTAGAGAGGCTTCCCCCTGGCCAGGACGCTGTGGTCTTGGGGGTGACGGGCCGGGACCTGGGTTCTCCGGGGAAGCTCTATGTCTATGGCCAGGGGGCCGTGGGCCACGGTTTGGGGGTGGTTTCCTTCTACCGCCTCCTTTACGCCCACCAGGGCTGGTCCCCTTCCCCTGATTTGCTTCTGGAGAGGCTCTACAAGGTGGCCCTCCACGAGGTGGGCCATGCCCTGGGGCTCTCCCACTGTGACAGGGAGTGCGCCATGGGGGTGTACCCTTCCGTTTATCAACTGGACAGGGCCCCCGGGGAATTTTGCACCGGGTGCAGGGCTAGGCTGGGGTGGCCACTATAGCAGCGCTCTTCCAGGGACCTTTCATGGGAATGACCTTCGGGGTGGAGAACCCCACCTCCTCCATCCACTGGGTATACTCCTCCAGGGCGTAGACGTCTCCCTTTTCCGTGGCCACCAGCATGTTTATGGAGAAGATGGCGGAGAAGGGGTCCTGGGGGTCCGTGAGGAAGTCTATGACTATGAGCTTGCCGCTGGGAGTCAGAACGGTTCTGGCCTTCTCCATGAGCCACAGAATTTCGTCTCGCCCCAGGGCGTGGCAGATGTGGCCCAGGATCGCCGCCGAGTAACCCTGGCCCCAGTCCACCTGGAACATGTCCCCGGGGATGAAGGTGTAGCGCTGGAGGAGGTCCATCTCTTCCAGGATGGGTTTGGCTCCCCTCTCTACCACCTGGGGCAAGTCCAGGACTGTGCCTTTGAGCTGGGGATGGCTCTTGAGGATACCTGCGCTCCACACCCCCGAGCCCCCGGCCACATCCAGGACGGTGCCGGAGGGTATGGAGACCTTTTCTCCCAATTCCAGGGCCTGGAGCCAGTGGACGGCGAAGAGGCCCCGGGCCAGGGTGACGGGAAAGTCGGGATCTTCCCCCCGGGGTAAGGGCTTGCCCGTGGTCACCACCTGGGGCAATTCCTGCCATCTCTCCTGGAGTTTCCAGGTGTGGAGGAAGAAGGGGCCCAGATAGAAGGGCGAAGAAGGGGAGAAGAGGGGGGCCAGGGTGGGGTTGATGCGGTAGGTGTTGCCCTCTTCTGCCAGGATGTCCAGGCGGGCCAGGGCCCTGAGGATGCGGAGAAGGCCCCTGATAGGTATCCCCTTTTTCTTGGCCAGCTCCTGGGGGGTGATGGGGCTTTCCAGGTGGAGAAAGAGGTCCAGCTGAGCAGCCGTTGCCGTTATGGCTGTGGGGGCAAAAGCAAAACCCCACCGGTGGAACTCCCTTAACGCCTTCTCTATTTCTTCATTCACGGTGTCAACCTTTTAATGAAACCTGTGGCCGAGGCCGTGGAGAGGAGCCTCCCCTTTTCATCAGTGAGGCGGGAGTGGGCGAAGGCCACGGTGTGCTTCTTTTGGGTGAGAAAACCCTCGCAATAGACGGTGCCCGAGGAGAGGGTGTCTATGAACTCCACCCGGAGGTCCAGGCTGAGGATGGTGGCTTGGGGTACCAGTACGGTGTTTATGGCCACACCACAGGCCACATCGTTGAGAGTGGCCATGACCCCGCCGTGAAGGGTGCCCAGACTATTCAGGTGTTTCTCCTCCACCTCCATGGCCAGTCGTGCGTAACCCTCTTTCAGGTCTTCCAGCCTGATGCCCAAAAAACGAACCAGGGGGCTGGAAGCGATGCGGACTTTCAGTGTCTCTATCCCATTCTCCATATTCTTAATTTCTCACAGCCCGGAGGGGATTGGCAACCGGTTTAGGGTCAGCAGGACTTCCCACAGTTTTACCCTTAGGGATAAGGGCGGGGCGTTCCGAGCGCAGAGATGATAGCTCATAGTTCATAACTCGTAGTTCATGGTTCATAGCTCATAGTTGCTATCAGCCATGAGCCATCAGCTATCAGCCATGGGCAAGGGAGGGATGCCTCGCCCTTTCACTTGTCTGAAAGGTAAAGTCTAGGATTCTGAAAGCTATATCTTCACCAAGAAGGGAATTTTGGGGGAAGTCCTGAAAAATCCGTTGTTTTCCGACATTGCCCCATTCGCCAATAAAAAGGACGGGTGTCATCCCTTACCACCCGACTCGACAGCTTCTCTAACAGCTTCGAAGAGGCCCGCCATGGTGTAGGGCTTCTGTAAAAAGAAGAAACCTTTCTCCTCTATCGCAGGCCACTGGGATTTCCGGTCCACGTAGCCACTACTTAAAAGGACTGGGATTCCTGGTTTGTGAGAAAGGAGATGTTCAGCCAACTGAAGACCGCTTCTATCTGGCAAAACCACATCGCTGAATATCAGGTGGAAATCTCCTCCCTCCCGGTTGAAGAGATCCACGGCTTCTCTGGCATTTGCAGCTTCAAACACTGTACAGCCTTTCTCACCAAGGGCCCTTTTGGCAAACTCCCGGAGGTATTTATCGTCTTCCACCAATAAAATCCTCCATTCGTCGCCTTCAAGATCCAGCAGGGAAACCCCTTTCCTTATCTCAACGGTGCCTCCTGCAGATAAGAGTGGCAGGTAAACCCTGAAGGTGGAACCCAAACCGGGCTCACTGTAAACGTTTATCCATCCCCCGTGCTCCTTGACAATACCATACACAACAGACAAACCAAGGCCAGAGCCCTCCTCGGCTTTTTTAGTGGTGAAGAAGGGGTCAAATACGCGCTGGAGGGTCTCCTCGTCCATACCGATCCCTGTATCCGTAACCGACAAACAGACAAACTCCCCGGGACGAGCATAGGAATAAACCTCACTATAACGTTCATCTACAAAGACATTTTCCGTTTTTATGGTGAGCCCTCCCCCTTGAGGCATAGCGTCCCTCGCGTTGACCACCAGATTCATGACCACTTGTTCCACACTTCCTGCATCACCTCGGATGGCACAGGGGGCAGAATTCAATTCCAAGTTGATAGCTATATCTTCCCCAATGAGTCTCTGAATCACCTTACAGAGGTCTTTAATAAGAGTGTTGAGATCAATGGGATACATCTCCATAGGCTGCTTCCTGCTGAAAAGGAGGAGCTTACGAACCAGATCAGCAGCCCGGTTTGAAGCGTCCCAGATGTGCTTCAGATTTGCATAGATCGAGTCGTCCTCGTCCAAATTTGCCATCGTCAACTCAGCAAATCCCATAACGGTAGAAATTAGATTATTGAAATCATGGGCTATCCCCGCGGTGAGTCTTCCGATGGCCTCCATCTTCTGAGACTGGATGAGCTGCCTCTCTAGGTCCTTACGCTCGGTGATGTCCACCACATTTCCCATGATGGCTGGCTTCCCTCCGTATTCGATGCGGGTAGCCATAATCTCACACCAGATGGTTTTCCCATCCTTTGTTATCCTCCGAATCTCATGCTGTTGGGGAGCAGGCCCTCCCTTCAACCTCTCTAGCGCCCGCTGCTTCGCAGCTTCTCTGTCGTCAGGGTGGATTAGGTCTAAGAAGTCCTTCCCTATCAACTCCTCAGGTGCGTACCCGTGCATGTAGGCAAATTGTTTATTAACAAAAACGTACTTCCCATCCTGCTGGATAAAGACACCGGTGAGGGAGCTTTCTGTAAGGGTTTTGTACTTTTCCTCCGATTCTTGCAGGGCTTCCTTTGCTTTCTTCAATTCTATGGCCTCTGCCAGAACATTGGCCACAGACTGTAAGAAATTTACCTCCCCCCGTGTAAACTCCCTGTGGAGAGTGGTGTGCACTCCCAAAACACCAAAGGGATTTTCCGGTTTTCCAACTATCACGCTGATTCCGCTGGCAACCTTATGATCAAAGAGCAGTGAGGGACCGCGAAAGCGCCTCTACGTGCTCAGATCATCCACAATCACAGGTTCGCTGGAGAGTAGGGTATAGCCAGCCTGGGAATTCCTACCACAACCCACCTTGGCCTTACCAACTAGACCCTTCTTCCAACCCACTCCAGCCACCAATAGCATAGCATCCCCCTGAGGAAGGAGTTCCAGTATCTTGCAGTATTCAACCCTTAAGGTTCGAGCCACAAGGTTGACCGTTAGATCGAAAAGGGCCTCCAAACCAATGTCGGCGAGGGCCATTTGGCCCAGTTCAGCCAATATTTGCTGATGATGCGCGTAAGATTCCAAGGCCTTCTCTGAGCGCTTGTGCTCGGTGACATCGCGGAAAATGGCACGGGTATGGACAGGCTCCCCATCCACAAACTTGCAGCTTGCATTTCCCTCTACAATAACTTTCCTGCCATCCTTGGTGATGAGCTCTGCTTCAATCCTATCAACTCTCTCCCCAGACAACACACGCTGGAACACCTCTGCGCAATTGGCCTGGCTATCAGGGTGAATAACGTCAAACAATGAAAGGGTGCCAATCTCATCTTCTCCATAGCCAAGGGTCTCTCTCCAAGCACGGTTCGCATACAAAATACGCCCATCCGGCGCAACACTCTGAATAAGATCCCCGATATTTTCCACCAAGTCGTGGTACCGCTCCTCACTTTCCTGCAAAGCTTCCTGAGCCTTCCTCCGGTTGGTGGCATCGTAGTAATGTTCAATGCGTCCTCCGGCATAAAAACCTGTCCTAATAGGCTGGCTCCAGTGCTCCAGCCACCGCTCTTCCCTCCCGGGACCTGGCAGCACGTGACACTCAAAGCTCTCGATGTATGTGTTGTCTTCATATGCGGCCAAAACCTTGTCTGCAAACCGCCGAGGGTTGTCAAAGATGTGCTTCATCCTTTCCTTGACAAGCCCTCTTTTGTCCTTGCCAATAACCTCTTCTCTTCTGAGACCAAAAAAGCGCTCCGTGGCCTTGTTTATCCATACAACCTTAAAATCAGCATCAAGAATGAATATTCCCATATCGGAGCTTTCCATAACATCATTCATCAATGAACGGTGTCTCTCTTCCGACTCTTTTAGAGCTTCTTCTGCCTTTCTGCGTTTGGTAATGTCAACTAAAGTACCTACAATAGCTGGTCTTTCCCGATAGTTGATGCGGCTACCAAAGACTTCGCAATATACAGAAGAACCGTCTTTTCGCAATCCACGAAACGTGTAACGCGCATGCTCCACTTCACCTCTAAGTCGTCGCTGAATCTGTTTAGTAACCAGGTTACGATGGTCGGGATGGGTGAGATCCAGGGGACCCAGCTTCTCCATGATCTCTTCTGGTTGGTATCCAAAGATTTTTGCCAAGGCAGGATTAACGTACCAGAACTTGTCATCTTGGAACAAAAAAACTCCAACTATTGCATTGTTTACTATCAACCTGTGTTGAGCTTCGAATCCACCCTGCATCTTTACCTCACCTCCACCCTCCCCGTTTTCTTTCCATCACCCATCCCAAGGCACACAACACCCTAAAAAGAGCCGCTTAAAATTCCCAATTACGACCTTTTTAGCCCATTTCGCCCGCTTTCTCAAATGGCTTTTTGTGTTTTATAGATAATCTGGAAGACAGACTTCTCTTCCACAAGGGTGGGTCACCTGGTGGCACTCATGCCGCAACCGCTATACAGCGGGCATTCAACGGCCCAAGGGAAAAGCCCGAGGTCTCTCCCCAAATGGGGCTTGGTTGGCTGCAAATGGAGATGGGGAACAGAAATAAAAAACCGGGGAAATCTCCAGTTTTTCAACTCTTCAACCCAAAAAACTGGCGGAGGGGGAGGGATTCGAACCCCCGGTCCCTTTGCAGGGACAAGTGATTTCAAGTCACCCGCCTTCGTCCACTCGGCCACCCCTCCGCAGGGAAAATAATGGCCCCTAGCCAGTAGAAGAGTCAAGGGAAACTTGATATAAAGATATAGCCTGGGTTATTCTCTCGAAGCACCTTTGGGAGGCAAACTTGAACAGATGGACATCGTGATTTTCAAAATAGCGGCTTTCTTTTACCTAGCCTCGGCCCTGCTATACGTCTACTACCTCTACCGCACCAGGGAGGGCATATCCCAAAAGGCCTACATCCTGCTCATGGTGGCCTTCGTAATTCACACGGTGGCTTTAGTATCCCGGGCATTTGTAGCCCGCCATCTGCCTGCCACCAACTTATTCGAGTCCTTATCCCTCTTCTCATGGATGGTGGCGGGAGGCTATCTCCTTCTGGAATGGAGATACAAGATGCCCATTTTGGGGTCTTTCGTGGCCCCGTTAAACTTCCTAGGGGTTCTGGTAGCCGCTTTAACCCCCCAGGCCGTCCGCCCCCTTCCCCCTGCCCTCAAAAGCGTATGGCTTTACATCCACGCAACCACTTCTTTCGTAGGAGAGGTGGCCTTCGCTTTGGCATTTGTGGTGAGCACCGTTTACCTCATACAAGAACGTCACATCAGGAGGAAGAAACTGGGAGGGCTTTTCCAAAAACTCCCCTCCTTAGGCAAGCTGGACGAGCTGAACTACAGGCTTCTCACCTGGGGATTTCCCTTTCTCACCCTGGGCATCGTCACGGGAGCTATTTGGGCCCAGTACGCCTGGGGGGCCTACTGGAGCTGGGATCCCAAAGAGACTTGGTCCCTCATCACCTGGTTTATTTATGCCGCCATCCTCCACGGCCGGATGACTGTGGGCTGGAGAGGCAGGAGAGCAGCCATCCTTTCGGTTGTGGGCTTCGGGGCAGTTCTATTCACCTTCTTGGGGGTAAATCTATTGCTACCAGGACTTCACAGCTACTCTTCCATGTGAGGGGAAAATGGACATCCTCGTAGTGGGCCTCAACCATCGGACAAGTCCCGTGGAACTGAGGGAAAAGTTGGCGTTCTCTCAGACAGAAACCTACCATGCCTACGAGAGGTTCCTGGACTACAGGTTGGTCAGGGAAGTGATGATCCTATCCACCTGCAATCGGGTAGAAGTCTACTCCTGGGCCTACAAGGGTGGAGAGAAACACATCCTGTCCACCCTCCAGGAACTGAAAGGGGTTAGCCAGGAAGAACTCCTTCCCGTCACCTACATTTACCATGGCAGGGAAGCCATCAAGCATATCTTCCGGGTGACCTCCAGCCTCGACTCCATGGTTCTGGGTGAGCCCCAAATCGTGGGGCAAGTGAAGGATGCCTTTGAACAAGCCATGGCCTCCGAGGCCACAGGGATCATCCTCAACCAGCTCATGAAAAAGGCCCTCTCAGTCTCCAAAAGGATACGGGCAGAGACTGGCGTGGGTGAAAGTGCCGTATCTGTAAGTTACGCCGCTGTGGAGTTGGCCAAGAAGATATTCGGAGAACTGGAAAAGAAAAAGGCGATGCTGGTGGGTGCAGGAGAGATGGGAAAGCTAGCAGCCCAGCATCTCGTGAATCAAGGGGTAGCCCGACTTACGGTGGTGAACCGCACCTTCTCCAGGGCACAGGAGCTGGCAGAAAAACTCCACGGAGAAGCAGTTCCCATGGAAAACCTAACCCTGGAGTTGGTGGACACGGACATCGTCATTACCTCTACGGGGGCCCAGGAGTATCTAATCACCAAGGATATGGTTCAGAAGGTGATGAAGGAAAGGAAGATGAGATCCATGTTCTTCATAGATATAGCCGTTCCCAGAAACGTAGACCCTCAAGTGGAGCGGGTAGAAAACGTTTACGCCTACGACATAGACGATCTGGAACAAGTGGTGGAAGAAAACCGAAAAAGGCGGGAAAAGGAGGCCGTCAAAGCCGAAAAGATCGTGGAAGAAGAGGTGGAACACTTTTTGCACTGGCTCAGGAGCCAAGAGGTGGTGCCAGTTATCGTCTCCCTTCGGAACTGGTGCGATGATATTCGTAAAAAGGAACTGGAAAAGGCCCTCCACCGCATGAGGCTCAACGGCAAAGAGGCCAAGGCCCTAGAGGCCCTCACATCGGCCATTGTGAACAAAATCCTCCACCCTCCCCTTTCATATATGAAGGAAGCTGCTTCCAAAGGAGAAGGGGAGAAGGTGGCTAAACTGGTGAAAGAACTCTTTGCTCTGGAGGAGGAAAAGGAAGATGAACATAAAGATAGGGACCAGAGGCAGTAAACTAGCCCTGTGGCAAGCCAACCACGTGAGGGAGATGATAGAAGCCCTTTCTCCTGGACTTCAGGTGGAGTTGGTGGTGATAAAGACCAAAGGAGACAAGATCCTTGACGCCCCTCTGGCCAAGATCGGGGGGAAAGGACTCTTCGTCAAAGAAATCGAAGAAGCCCTTCTGGAAGAAAGGGTGGACATGGCCGTCCACTCCATGAAGGACGTGCCCACCGAACTGCCACCCGGTCTGGTGATAGGCGCCATTCCTCCCAGAGAGGAGCCCTGGGATCTGCTAGTGGCAAAGGAAGAGGCTTCCCTGGATTCCCTGCCCCGCGGAGCAAAAGTAGGAACCTCTAGCCTTCGGCGTCAGGCCCAGCTCCTGGCCAGGAGACCAGATCTGAATATCAAACCCCTGAGGGGCAACTTGGATACCCGCTTCCGGAAGTTGAGAGAGACAGATCTGGACGCCATAGTGGTAGCCCTGGCTGGGGTGAAACGACTGGGCATAAACTCTCTCCCCATGAAGGTACTATCACCCCAAGAATGCCTACCTGCCATTGGCCAAGGTGCCCTGGCTTTGGAGGTCAGGCAAGGTGAAATGATGGACATACTGAAGACCCTCCACCACCCCGAAACCGAGGCCTCCATAAAGGCAGAAAGGGCCTTCCTGGCCCACATCGGAGGGTCTTGCCAAATTCCAGTAGCTGCCCTAGGAGGGGTAGAGGGGGAAGAACTCACTCTCCGAGGACTTATCGCCTCTCCAGATGGGAAAAAGGTTTACAGGGGTGAACAGAAAGGCCCCCTTTCCCAAGCCCATATAATAGGCTCAGAACTGGCCCAAACCCTCCTGGATCAGGGGGGAAGAGGCATCATTGAGGCCATTCTGGGGGGTTAGGCCTTCTTCCCTTTCTGCTCTTTCAACTCCCACTTTCTCAGCATCCACCGCAGAGGCTTCCCCGCAGGGGTCCTGGGAATAAAATCCACAAAGTGGATCTCGTCGGGGACTTGGTAGGAGACCAACTTCTTACGGCAGAAGTCCATCAGAAACCCCTTCAAATCCTCAGAAGGCGCGATGTGGGGAGGGAGGGAGACGAAAGCCAAAATCTTCTCCCTCCCATCTCCTTCTGTTTCCACAACCCCAGCATCCTCCACCAAAGGATGATCCTTCAAAACCTCTTCAATCTCCATGGGACCTATCTTGTGGCCTTCTTTAAAGAGAAGATCTTCCTCCCGAGAGATATAGTAGAAGTAACCGTTCTTGTTCCTGATAACTATATCTCCCAGAAAGGTGTAGCCGTCTATCACCGTTCGTTTCTGAGCCCTAAGAAGGCGCCCATCAGCCGCATGAGGCTTCCAGTAGAGAGCACCCGTAGGACCTCTTACCAGCATCCTACCCATCTCCCCGGGCCTGCAATCTTTTCCCTCTTCATTCACCACCCTGATTTCAAAGCCAGGTATGGGAACGCCTACGGAACCCGGTTTCACCCTCATACCCACGGCGTTGGAAGTGACCAGATGAAGCAACTCCGTAGCCCCCAACCCTTCCATCAGGGAGTGCCCCGTCCTGTTCAGCCACTCCTGGTAGACCCTCACTTCCAAGGAGCTACCCCCAGTAGTGCAAAGCCTTAGGCTAGAAAGGTCGTAGCCATCAAACTCGGGAGACTCCATAAGCTTCTGATAGGTGTTGGTGAGACCTGTAAGTACTGTGACCCGGTGACGAGCTATGGCGTCCAAGACCTCCTCGGGCACAAATCTGGGAACCAGGGAGACGGAGGCTCCGGCCCACAACGGAATAAGGCAAAAGGTTCCATATCCCGCAGCAAAAGTGACGGGAGCCGAGCCTCCTATTACATCGCCAATGGTGAGGCGCCACACGTATTTATTAACCAGGTAGCATTCGGTGAGGATGTTCTTAACAAAGTGGACACAACCCTTAGGCCGTCCTGTGGTTCCCGAGGTGTGAAGGATGACGCCCACGTCGTCCAGCTCCACATTCTCCAGGAAATATTCGTCGCTCCCCTGGGCCAGGATCTCTTCCAAGGAGAAACATCTCTCCTCCTTAACCACATGAGAAGGAGCCCTCACCAATATGAGGTGTTCCAGCATGTGCAACCCGTTTCTGACCCTGCGCACGTTCCCATAAAAAGAGTAGCTCACTACCAGGCAACAGGCCTCCACGTTATTGAGAATGAAAACCATATTATCTGGAGACCAAAAGGGCGAAGCGGGCACAGGAATAGCCCCCATCCTCAAGATAGCCGAGTTCACCATTAAGGCCTCTGGGGAGTTGAGAAGCATAAAGGCAACCCGGCTCCCCTTTCTGATCCCAAGCTCCGCTAGGGCATTGGCTATTCTCAAAGAGCCATCGTACAACTCTCTGTAGGTCACTTTCTTATCAAAGAAGTAAGCTGCTATTTGGTCCCCCATGCCACCCATGACATGACGATCCAGTAGGGAATAAGCCAGGTTGGCGTTGGAGGGGAAAATCATCTCCTCGGGAAAGACAAATTGAGGCCACAACTCCTTAGGGGGTAAGTGATGTTCTTCTATAAGCCTTTCCATGTCTATCTCCTCATAAGCCTCACAACGGGTTCCGCGAAGTTGAAGCCTCTATTGCATCCTCTCAAAGGCAAAAATCAAGCCCCAAATTTTTTGAGTTTCAGGGCATGGGCCATCATGAGGGGCACAGCCTCCACGGCCGGAAACTGGCCTAGAGTCCCCCAAGCACAGGCCTTCTCAGAAAAAAGCTGCTCACCTCCCCATCTCACATAAGGCGAATAAAGAAGGAAGGGGTTGGGGTGCCAGCTGTGGGCCTTGAGCTTGCTGGGAGTAGAATGGTCTCCTGTAATGACCAACACCTCGGGTTTGAGGGCCATGATCTTGGGGAGAAGCCTATCGAATTCCTCGATCACTTTCACTTTGGCCCAGAAGTTGCCATCCTCACCATAGGAGTCCGTCTTCTTTACATGCAAATAAAAGAAGGTGTAGTCCTTCCAGTGTCTCTTTAGGGTTTCCAGTTCGTGCTCCAGCTTCATGCCCTCCAATGGCAGAAGGTCCATGCCCACCAGCCGGGCCAATCCTCGATACATGGGATAGGTGGCTATAGCCGCAGCCTTGAGTTTGAAGAGTTCATACATAGAAGGAATGTGAGGCACCTCGGAGAACCCTCTAAGAAGAACATAGTTGGCCCGTTCTTCACCCTTAAGGACATCCCTCACCCTTCTTAGAAGCTCCTCCACCACGGCCACCGTCTTTTCTCCCTGGGAACAGGTGGCCCTGAGGGGCAAGGGTTCAAAGCCCTCGTGTTGAGGATCGGTATCCTCTAAACAACCAGCAAGCCCGTCGCCCCTGAGGCGCAAGGCAAAACGGTGCTCCATACCAGGTGTGAAGAGGACCTCCACCCCCTGAACCTCCTTTATGACCTCCTGGAGCCGGGAGCAAAGCTCCCGATTTTTCTCCGTAGGGATCCTCCCTGCCCTACGGTCCACCACCACTAGGTGACCGTTCTGATCCTCAACGGTGCAAAAGTTGCCCCTAACCGCCACATCTCCCTTCTTGAGCTCTACCTCCAGCCCAAGATTTTCCAGAACCCCCCTACCAATCTCATACTGAAAGGGGTCATAACCAAAAAGGGCCAAATGAGAAGGGCCAGAACCAGGGGTAATCCCGTAAGATATGGGGTGGGTAAGCCCTAGGGCCGACCTAGAAGCCAACTGGTTCATGTTAGGGGTCCAGGCAGCCTCCAGTTCCGTTTTACCCCCTTCTCCTGGAAGCCCTCCCAAGCCATCCAGCACCACCAAAAGAATCTTGCTCTCTGTCTCCTCCGCCAACTCTTTAAAAAAGGCTTCCCTATCCATGTGCTTCACCTCCCATCCTTAACAATCTTCACCAAAACCCTCCCCTGTCAAGGACCGCTAGGCCGAACAGGCCCCCTCCCACATTGCAAAATCAGACACTAAAAGTGCCATCCCCCCGGATCATGGGCAATTTGTACTCCCCTCTATCCTAAACCAGGAGTTCCTCCAGAATCAGTCTTCTGGTAATGGTGCCACATTCAGCATCAAGGAGTTTCGTTGCGAGGAAGCGAAAAGGCGGGGAACTCCTGACCCTAAACCAGGACTTCCCCCAAAATTCCCTTCCTGGTAAAGGCATCATGTTCAGAATCCTGGATTTTTTCTTTCCAACAAGTGAAAGGGCGGGGCATCCCTCCCTTGCCCATGGCTGATAGCTGATGGCTCATGGCTGATAGCAACTATGAGCTATGAACCATGAACTACGAGCTATGAACTATGAGCTATGAGCTATCATCTCTGCCGTCGGAACGCCCCGCCCTGACCCATAAGAGTAAAAGTGGGGGAAGTCCTGGGATTTTTCCCTTGACTGTTTTACTGTTCCGTGCTATGGGCCCAGCATGATGGAAAGGGTCGAGACCATATCCGTTGTTTCTTGCTGGTGGTGGTGGCGCCAGGGGGTGCCACCTGCCCCGTAGTGTAGGCTGAATCCTAGGGCCGTGGGTGGCACCTCAAGTCACCCACGGCCTTTTTCTTTGTCCGGATTGGGGGCCGTGGGCCGAGTAAGCTCATGGCCCTTTTTCTTTTAGGAGGAGGAGATGCTGGTACAGAAAGCGTTGTTGAAGAAGCAAGGCCCTCTCTTGGTGGGGGAGAGGATGGCCGATCTGGAGACCCCCGTCTCTATCTTCATGAAGCTGCGTCCTATAGGGGCCAATGTGCTGCTAGAGAGTGCCCAGGAGGGGCGGTACTGGGGGCGTTACTCTTTTATCGCCTTTGGAGATCCCTGTTTCTCTTTTCATGAGGCCACCCAGGATGCCTGGGAGGAGGTGAGGCGGTTCCTCAAGGAAGAGGGGACAGCCCCTGTGCCCGGTTTGCCCCCCTTTCAGGGGGGATTGGCGGGCCATGTCTCCTACGACGCCGTGACCCACCTGGAGCCCGTGGCCCTGCCTGTCGTGGGGCTCATGGATGTGCCCCAGATGGCTTTTCTCAGGACGGACCGACTGGTGGTTCTGGACAACCTTAAGGGCACCCTCCGTTTCGTGGCCCGGGGAGAGGGGAGTGAGGCCTGGGCTCGGGAGGTGGAGGAGGGGCTCTCCGGTCCTGTGGGGGACGAGGGCCATGATGGGGGTATTTCTGGGAAGATCTCTTCCACCTTTTCTCCCGGTGGATACATGACCGCCGTGGAGAGGGCTGTGGAGTATGTCCACGCCGGGGACGTGATCCAGGTGGTCCTGGCCCAGATCCTCACCATTCCTTCCCAAAAGGATCCCTTCTCCCTGTACAGGGCCTTGAGACACGTGAACCCTTCTCCCTACATGTTCTTCCTGGACATGGGGGATTACCAGCTGGTGGGTTCTTCTCCTGAGGTTATGGTACGCCTGACGGGCAGGCTCATGGAAACCCGGCCCATAGCGGGAACTAGACCCAGGACGGGAGACCCAGCCAGGGACCAGGAGGCGGTGAGGGAACTCATGGCCGACGAGAAGGAGGCGGCGGAGCATATCATGCTGGTAGATCTGGCCAGGAACGACCTAGGACGGGTGGCTGTGACGGGTAGCGTGGAGGTGACAGACTTTCGCCAGGTGGAGGCCTACTCCCATGTCTTCCACATAGTCTCCCATGTTAAGGGGGTCCTGAAAGAGGATCTGGATGCCCTGGATGTCCTCAGGGCTACTTTCCCTGCCGGTACCCTTTCAGGAGCTCCCAAGGTTCGGGCCATGGAGATTATCTCCGAGCTGGAGCCCGTGAGGAGGGGCTTTTATGGGGGGGCTGTGGGTTACCTGGACTACGGGGGTAACATGGATACCTGCATAGCTATTCGCTCCCTCTTTCATAGGGACGGCCTTTTCTACTTGGGGGCTGGGGCTGGCATAGTGGCCGATTCGGTGCCCGAGAGGGAGTACGCCGAGACCATGAGCAAGGCCAAGGGGATGCTGGCGGCATTGGGAGTGGGCTAGAGGCTAAGGGCTGAAGGGAGAGAAAAAGGATGAGAGTACTGGTGATAGATAACTACGACTCTTTCACTTACAACCTGGTTCACCTCATTGCCACCCTGGGGGGCCGTGTGGAGGTGGTGAGGAACGACCACCCCTTACTGGACGCTTCCCTGGAAGGGTTTCAGGCCTTGGTGGTGAGTCCCGGGCCATGTACGCCCGGGGAGGCGGGCAAGAGTGTGGCCGTATTGGAGAGGGAAATGGAGCGTCTACCCGTGCTGGGGGTGTGTCTGGGTCATCAGTGCCTGGTGGCTGCTTTGGGGGGTGACATAGGGAGAGCCAGGAGGCTCCTCCATGGCAAGACTTCCCCTATTTTCCACCGGGGAGAGGGGATATTTCAGGGTCTTCCCTCGCCCTTTGTGGCTTGTCGTTACCACTCTCTCGTGGCTGTGGAGGAGGGGCTGCCCCGGGAACTGGAGGTGGTAGCTAGGGACGACGACGGCGAGATCATGGCTGTGGCTCACCGTTCTCTGCCTCTCTTTGGGGTCCAGTTTCACCCCGAGGCCTACATCACCCAGGGGGGCAGGGAACTTGTGGGGAATTTTTTGAGGATAGCAGAGGAGGTGCGGCAATGAGGGAGGTATTAGACAGGGTCCTTTCGGGTCAGGTTTTGGAGGAGGGAGAGGGCCGGGCCGTCTTTGGTGCCATGATGGACGGTCGAGTGAGCCCTACAGTTATGGCTGCCCTCCTTGCCGGCATGAGGGCCAGGGGCGAGACACCCCAGGAGCTGGCGGCCTTGGCTCGGGTCATGATGGACAGGGCGGTGAAGGTAAGGCCTCGAAGGAGACCTCTGGTGGATACCTGTGGCACCGGAGGAGACAACCAGGCCACGGTGAATATCTCAACCCTGGCGGCTTGGGTGGGGGCAGGGGCCGGGGTGGGGGTGGCCAAGCACGGCAATCGCTCTGTCTCCAGCAAGTGCGGTAGTGCCGATGTGTTAGAGGGTTTGGGTTTGGACTTGAACCTGCCTCCCCAAGGGGTGGTCCGATCCATAGACGAGGTGGGTTTTGGTTTCATCTTTGCTCCCCATTTTCATCCTGCCATGGCCCATGCCGCCCCTGTGAGGAGGGAGCTGGGGGTGAGGACCATCTTCAACATGCTGGGTCCCCTGGTGAATCCTGCCGAGGTGAACGGCCAAGTGGTGGGAACCCCTACCTTAGGAGGGGCCTATATGATGGCCCAGGCTTCTCAGCTACTGGGTAGAAAAAGGGTTCTGGTGATTCACGGTTTGGAGGGCTTGGACGAGGTGAGTCCCCAAGGAGAGACCTTGGTCTTGGAGGTGACTCCCCGGGGTATCAAGGAGTTTTCCCTTTCACCTGGCTCTTTTGGCTTCCCGAAGGTCTCCCTGGACGAGATCAGGGTGTCTGGCAGGGAAGAGGCCGTGGCCAGGGCCAAGACCCTTCTAGAAGGCAAGGATGATCCTGCCCGTTACGTGGTGGTCATGGAAGCGGGGTTGGCCATTTATGCCGTGGGGGAAGCGTCCTCCCCCCTGGAGGGGGCCCATCTGGCCATGGAGTCCTTGGACAAAGGGAAGGCTCTGGGGGTTCTGGAGAGGGCTGTGGAGTTGGCGGGGGAGAAGGTGAGAGGCTGAGGACTAAAGGAGGGGCGGTGGGTTTCCTGGAAAGGATAGTGGAGAGAAAGAGGGCCGAGGTGGCCAGGCTAAAGGAGAGAGGCGTTGGCCGTGGGAGGCATGGGATGGGGGACGCGTTTTCCTCCCACCCCACTTTCCTGGAGGTTCTTGTCTCGGAGCAGCCTCCCCGCATCATAGCCGAGGTGAAGAGAGCCTCTCCAAGCAAGGGGGACCTTAACCCAGCCCTGGACCCGGTCCAGCAGGCCGTGCTCTACCAGGAGGGAGGGGCCAGGGCCGTTTCCATCCTCACCGATGAGCACTTCCAAGGAAGCTTGGAAGACCTGGAAAGGGTGGCTGCCTCTGTAGATCTCCCCCTTTTGCGCAAGGATTTTGTCATTGATGCCGTTCAACTGGAGGAGAGCAGGCTTAGGGGGGCTTCGGCCGTGCTCTTGATTGCGGCCATTCTCTCTCCTGAGGAACTGGAGTCTCTGGTGAAAGAGAGTCTGGATCTGGGCCTGGAGCCCCTGGTGGAGGTCCACACCAAAGAGGAAGTGGGAGTGGTCCTGGGGACCCCTGCCCGGGTTGTGGGTATCAATAGCCGAGACTTGGTCACCTTCCAGGTGGATTTGAAGGTGGTGGAGGAGCTGGTCCCATTGGTGCCTAAAGACCTCGTGGTGGTGGCGGAGAGTGGCATTTCTAGCAGGGCTGATATCGAGAAGCTCATGGCTGCAGGGGTGGAGAACTTCCTTATAGGCGAGGCCCTGGTGAGGGCGGTAAACCCGGTGGCGAAATTGAGGGAGCTTATGGGCCGTGATTAGGGTGAAAATTTGCGGAATTACCAGACCTGAGGACGCCATGGTAGCCATGGAGGCTGGGGCTCACGCCCTGGGATTGGTCTTTCACCCTCTTAGTCCCCGGTACCTGGAGCCCCAAAGGGCCAGGGAGATGGTGGCTTCCCTTCCTCCTCTGGTCTCCTGGGTAGGGGTCTTCGTGGACAGATCCGTAGATGAGGTGCTGAGGGTGGCTGAAGATGTGGGTTTGGATACCATCCAGCTCCATGGCCATGAGGGGCCTCGGGAATGTGGGGCGTGCAGGGAGGAGGGGTTCAGGGTGATAAAGGCCGTGAGGGTGGCCTCCCAGAGGGATTTGGAAGGACTGGAGGCCTATAGGGGAGCGGTTTCTGCCTTTCTTCTGGACACCAAAGTACCTGGCCGATACGGGGGCACAGGCCGGACCTTTCCGTGGGAGCTGGTGACCAAGGTGGAGGGTGTTCCCATCATTCTGGCAGGAGGCCTCAACCCAGGCAACGTGGTCCGGGCCATAGAAAGGGCCCAGCCCTGGGGGGTGGATGTCTCTTCGGGGGTGGAAAAGGCGCCTGGGGTAAAGGACCATGAACTGGTGAGGCTTTTTGTGGGAAGGGCAACAGGAGGCAGAAAGCGAAGGGTTAGAAGTTAAAAGTGAAGGGTGAAAGGATGAGGGAGAAGATGGTAAAGGACTTGAAGTTCGGTGGGCGGTACGTGCCCGAAACTCTCTACACTCCCTTGGTGGAGTTGGAGGAGGCCTGGGAGAGTCTGTATCAGGATGCTTCTTTTTTGGAGGAGCTGGATGGTCTCTTAAGGGCCTACGCTGGCAGACCTACACCTCTTTATTACGCAGGGCGCTTGAGCCGAGAGGTGGGTTGTAAAGTGTATCTCAAGCGGGAGGACCTGTGTCACACGGGTTCCCACAAGATCAACAACACTCTGGGGCAGTGCCTTCTGGCCAGGAGGATGGGCAAGCCTAGGGTCATTGCCGAGACGGGGGCTGGCCAGCACGGCGTGGCCACAGCCACGGCGGCAGCTCTTTTGGGCCTGGAGTGCGTGGTTTACATGGGGGCCGAAGACGTGAGCCGCCAGGCTCTCAATGTCTTTCGCATGGAGCTTTTGGGGGCCAGGGTGGTGTCCGTGGAGTCGGGGAGTCAAACCCTTAAGGACGCTATAAACGAGGCCTTGCGGGACTGGGCTGCTAACGTGGATACCACCCATTACGTCATAGGTTCTGTGGTGGGTCCCCACCCCTTTCCTTCCATGGTGAGGGACTTCCAGTCTGTCATTGGGAGGGAGGCCAGGGAACAACTCCTGGAGGCCCAGGGCCGTTTGCCCACCCATTGTGTGGCCTGTGTAGGAGGGGGGTCCAATGCCCTGGGGCTCTTCTACCCCATGGAGAGTGACCCCGTGGAGTTCATAGGGGTGGAGGCCCAGGGAGCCGAGACCCTTTCCCTCAGGGGCGAACCGGGGGTGCTCCATGGGTTCCTGGCCCACTTCATCCAGGACCCCTGGGGCCAGATCATACCCACAGACGCCATAGCCGCTGGTCTGGACTATCCAGGGGTAGGGCCCCAGCACAGCCAATATAGGGAGACGGGCAGGGCCAGATACTTCTGGGTTTCTCCCCAAGAGGCCCTGGAGGGTTTTGCCACTTTGGCCCAATTAGAAGGCATCATCCCTGCCCTGGAGAGCGCTCATGCCATAGGATGGCTCCTGGCCCATAGAGGGGATCTGGATCCCTCATCCCTGGTGTTGGTTTCCCTTTCAGGCCGAGGGGACAAGGACGTAAACCTGGTGAAGGGGCTCCTGGAGGAAGGTGATGGGCGGGGTTAGAGAGGTTTTAGAGGGCCTGAAGGCCCGAGGAGGAAAGGCCCTTATCCCTTATTTGGTGGCGGGGTATCCCTCCTTGGACGAGTCCATGGAGCTTCTCCTTGCCCTCCAGGATAGGGGAGCTGCCGCTGTGGAGGTGGGCATACCCTTTTCCGATCCCATGGCCGATGGTCCTACCATTCAGAAGGCCCATTCATTGGCGCTGGAGGGAGGGGTGACTCCGGAAGCCCTCTTGAAGGCTTTGGAGTTCCTAAAAGGTGATCTTACCCTTTCCATCATCCTCATGACCTATTACAACCCTGTCTTTCGCATGGGAGAGGAGGTCTTTGCCCAAAGGGCCAGGGAGGCAGGAGTGGCGGGAGTGATCATACCCGATCTCCCCCCTGAGGAGGGGCAAAATTGGGTGAGTGTTGCCCTGGAAGTAAACTTGGATACTGTCTTCTTGGCGGCTCCCAATACGCCGTTAGAGAGGGTGGAGACCATAGCTTCGGTGACCACGGGGTTCCTCTATTACCTGGCCCTCAAAGGTGTAACGGGTTCGGCCATAAAAGATGCCCAGGAGGTGGCCCAGAGGGTGGCTCGGATAAGGGATGTTGTGGATATTCCCGTGTGCGTGGGGTTTGGGATCTCCACTGCCCTAGAAGCTGCTCTTCTGGCCCGGGGGTGCGATGGCGTAATCGTGGGTTCTGCCCTGCTGAAGGCTCTGGACGAGGGAGGAATGAAAGGGTTCTTGGGGCTTTTCGGGGAGTTGATGGGAGCATTGGAAGAAGGGAAAGGTAACAAATGGGGGAAGACAGCCTGATTTGCCCCTTGGCCATCTCTTCTCCCTGTGCTAATTCCCCTGTCCATGGTGGAGATTCCTGAGGGTTTGAGGGAACGGTACGAGAAGCTTCTGGGATTGGAGGTGGAGGCTTTTCTGGATGCTCTGCTGCGGCCCTTGAAGCCCAGCCTTCGCTTGAACACTCTCAAAGGAGACCCCGAGGAGATAAGGGCCGGGTTGGAAGAGAGGGGCCTGGAGCTCACCCCTGTGCCTTGGTGTCCCTGGGGGTACTGGATAGAGAATCTGGATGAGGAAGAGGCCTTGGGCAACTATCTAGAGCACTTTCTGGGGGAGTTTTATGTGCAGGAAGCCTCCAGTATGGTGCCCGTAGAGGTGGCCGATGTAAAGCCTGGAATGAGGATTCTGGACATAGCTGCCGCCCCGGGGTCCAAGACTACCCACGCTGCTCAGAGGATGGAGAACACTGGGGCCGTAGTGGCCAACGACGTGAGCGTTCATCGGATCAAGGCCCTCACCTACAACCTGGATCGCCTGGGGGTGGTGAACTGCCTGGTAACCACCATGGACGGCCGCCGCTTTGGCAGGCTTCTTCCCGGGTTCTTCCAGGTGGTCCTGGTGGACGCTCCTTGCTCTGCCGAGGGAACGGTGAGGAAGAGCTTTCGGGCCTGGCACAACTGGCGTCATGGGTCTTACCGGCGCCTGGCTGAGACTCAGAAGGCCCTCCTGATATCTGCCTTCAAGGCCACGGAACCGGGGGGTGTTGTAGTCTATTCTACCTGTACCTTTGCCCCCGAGGAGAACGAGGGGGTCCTTACCCACCTGCTGGATAATTATCCCTGCCACCTGGAAGAGATCTCCCTCCCGGGCTTGAACGGGGCCCCGGGCCTTTCCTCTTGGGAGGGAGAGGTGTATAACCCCCAGGTGGAAAGGGCTATAAGGATTTACCCCCACAGGAACGAAGTGGGGGGCTTTTTTGTGGCCAGGATACGGAAGGAGGAGTGACCCTGGACTGGTTCGAGGACAAGACCCTCATACCCATAGCCGAGAAGGTCTCTCGCGGTGAGCCCCTCTGCCTGGAGGAAGGCCTCGCCCTCTATCGGACCAGGGACCTTTTCGCTCTTGGCTACGTGGCTGACCATATGTCTCGGATGGTTAACGGTCCATATGCCTTCTTCGTGGTAAACCGCCACATCAACCCCACCAACCTGTGCGTCAACCAGTGCCGCTTTTGTGCCTTCTATCGTAGGAAAGGGGAGAGGGGGGCCTACCAACTCACTCTGGATGAGATTCTGACCAGGGCTGCTGAGGCTGTGGAGCAAGGGGCCCGGGAGCTTCACATAGTGGGGGGTCTCCATCCTGAGTGGCCCTATAAGTATTATCTGGAGATGGTGAAGAAACTGAAAGACACTTTTCCCCAAGTTCACATCAAGGCCTTCACAGCTGTGGAGGTGGAGCACATGGCTCGTATATCGGGACTAAAAGTGGAAGAGGTCCTCTCCCGTTTGAAGGAAGCGGGTCTGGACTCCATGCCCGGGGGAGGGGCCGAGGTCTTCTCTCCCAGGATTCGGGAGGCTCTGTGCCCCAAAAAGACCTCCAGCGAGGGTTGGCTGGAGATCCACAAAAAGGCCCATCGTCTGGTCATAAAGTCTAACTGTACCCTTCTTTACGGTCATGTGGAAACCTTCCAGGAGAGGGTGGAGCACCTCATCAGGCTCAGGGAAGCCCAAGACGAAGCACCAGGTTTCCAGGCCTTCATACCTCTGGCCTTCCATCCCGGAAACACGCCCATCTCTGCTGAGGGCACCACGGGTGTGGACGACTTGAAGACCATTGCCGTGGCCCGCCTCATGCTCCACAATATTCCCCATATAAAGGCTTACTGGGTGATGCTGGGCGAGAAGACGGCTCAGGTGGCCCTGGCTTTTGGTGCAGATGACTTGGAGGGTACCGTGGTAGAGGAGAAGATCACCCACATGGCGGGGGCCACTTCACCCCAGTTTGTGTCAAAGAGACGTCTCATTGAGCTCATTCGTAAAGCAGGCAAGATCCCCGTAGAAAGGGATGCTCTGTACAACAGGCTGAGGGTTTACCATTGAGGATCGGTAGGATCAGATACCTGAACACCCGCCCTGTCTATTACGGTCTGGAGACGGGGGCTGTGGCCCTTGGGGAGGAGTGGATCATGGTGGAGGGCACCCCCTCCCAGCTCAACGAGATGCTGGCTCGGGGGGAGCTGGACATCTCCGTGATCTCCTGTGTGGAGTACGCCCGCCACTGGCGGGACTACTACATCCTGCCCCGCCTCTGCATCGGGGCCGACGGGGAGGTGAAGAGCGTCCTCTTCTTCTCTAGACGTCCCCTGGAGGAGCTGTCGGGGAGGGAGGTGTGGCTCACTAAGAGCTCTCTCACCTCCAAGACCCTGGTGAAGTGGATCATGGAGGAGAGGGGGGTGAGGCCCATCTACAGTGAGTTTGTTTTGGGGGAGGAGATTTTTCTCAACAACCACACAGAGGCCATCCTCCTCATTGGAGACGAGGCCCTGAAGAAGAGAGAGAGCGGGGTGTTTCCCTATTGCCTGGATCTGGGGGCCTACTGGAAGACCAAGACAGGGCTTCCCTTTGTCTTTGCCCTCTGGTGCGTTCGCAGGGAGTCGGTGGAGCGGGAACCCCGGGAGGTGAAGAGGGTGTGGCGGGCCCTCTTGGAGTCCCGGGACTACAGCGCCCACCATCTAGAGGAGGTGGCCCGGCTCTTCCACCGCCAGGCGGGTTTATCCCCGGGACAGTGTCAGGACTACCTGGTGGGTCTCGACTTCGAGCTCACCCTGGGCCACATCCGGGGGATGGAGCTTTTCTTCTCCCTTCTGGTGGACCGGGGCCTCATTCCAGAGAAACCCGGGCTGGAATTCTTCCCGCCCCTGGAGGGTGGAAAATGAGGCGCATCAGTCCCCGGGAGGCCCGGGAGCTCTTCCATGAGGATCTCCTCACTTTAGGCAAGATGGCCCACGGGGTTAGGCAGCGCTTACATCCCGAGAACCGAGTTACCTTCTGCATAGACCGGAATATCAACTACACCAATATCTGTGTCAGCAGGTGCGCTTTCTGTGCCTTCTGGCGTGATAAAAACCATCCAGAGGCCTATCTCCTGCCTAAAGAAGAGCTTTTCAAGAAGATAGAAGAGACGTTGGTGCTTGGAGGCACCTCCATCCTCATCCAGGGGGGACTCCATCCGGACCTGGACATCACCTACTTCGAAGACCTCTTCTCGTCCATCAAGACACGGTATCCCATTCATATCCATGGATTGTCACCCCCAGAGGTTTGGCACATCTCCCAGAACTCGGGTCTCACCCTGGAAAGGACTATAAAAAGGCTCATGGCGGTGGGTTTGGGTTCTATTCCCGGTGGTGGCGCCGAAATTCTCAGTTCCCCAGTGAGGCGTGGGCTCTCCCCTAATAAGGTTTCTACAGAAGGGTGGCTGGAGGTGATGGAGACGGCCCACAGGCTGGGTCTCAGGACTACGGCCACCATGATGTTCGGCCACATAGAGGAGCCCCAGGACATAGTTGATCACCTCACCCGGATTCGGGATCTCCAGGACAGGACGGGGGGCTTCACCGCCTTCATCCCCTGGACCTTCCAGCCGTTCAACACGGAGCTGGGCCATCTAGAGAAAGCCACCGCCGTCGATTACCTCAAGGTCCTTGCCATCTCCCGCATCTTCCTGGACAACGTATCCAACATCCAGGCGTCATGGGTCACCCAGGGTGCCAAAATTGCCCAGATCGCTCTCTACTTTGGGGCCAATGACTTTGGCTCTACCATGATAGAAGAGAACGTGGTGGCTGCCGCCGGGGCCACTTTCCGCATGAGCAAGGAAGAGATTATCCGCTGCATCAGAGACGCAGGCTTCCAGCCTGCCCAGAGGGACACCCTTTACAGGGTGTTGAGGGAGTTTTGAACAGGAAAGTGGCGGAGAGGGTGGGATTCGAACCCACGGTGCCCTTGTGGGGCACACTCGCTTAGCAGGCGAGCACCTTCGGCCACTCGGTCACCTCTCCTCCGTGGCATTAGGAAAGATACAGGGGAAAGGGGGCAAAATCAAGACACGAATGGCCGAGCCAAAGGCACGGAAAAAAGGGCCCCCAAATCGGAGGCCCCGAGTTCTTTTGGGATGAAAGTTTAGGAGATCCTGATGGTAGGGTACTTGTCTCCCTTATCCCATTCCTTTAGGACCCTGCGCAGGAGCTTGCCCGTGGGGGTAACGGGTAGCTGGTCGCAGAAGGATACTGCTCTGGGCAACTTGTATATGGCGATATACTCTTTGCAAAATTCCACCAACTCCCGGGCCAGATCTTCAGAAGCGGTGTAACCCTCTTTGAGGATGATGTAGGCCTTAGTGATCTCTCCCTTGAGGGGATCGGGGGAGCCGATGACTCCTGCGTCTGCCACGGCAGGATGCTTCTTGAGGGCGTCTTCCACCTCGGCAGGCCCAATTCTGTAACCCGAGCTTTTGATCATGTCGGACTCCCGGGAGACAAAAAAGATGTAGCCATCCTCGTCCATGTAAACGGCGTCGCCCAGCTTGGCCCTTCCATCGGTGACGGACTCCTTTTGGGTCTTGAGAAGTCTCTCGTCGTCGGCGTAGGGTTTCCAGTAGAGGGGGCCCGTAGGACCGATCACGGTGAGCTTACCTACCTCGCCGGGTTTGACCTCATTGCCGTTTTCGTCGAGGACCTTAATGTCAAATCCGGGGATGGCCACGCCGATGGATCCTGCCTTTGGTTTCATGTTCACGGCATTAGAAGTGATGAGGTGGACCATTTCCGTGGCGCCCAGGCCTTCGTAGATGTACTGTCCCGTTTTCTCATGCCAGGCATTGAAGGTCTCCACGCCCAGGGCATCGCCACCCGTGGTGGCCATTCTCAGGGAGCTGATATCGTACTTGTCGAAGTCGGGGAAGCGTAACAGGGCTTTATAGGCCGTGGGCAGGCCGGTGAGGACTGTGACCTTGTGTTTTTGCACGGTCTCCAGGAGGACGTCGGGAGCGAACTTTCCTATGAGGCACACGGTGGCACCGGCGTAGAAGGGGATGAGGGCAAAGGTGCCAAATCCGGCGGCGAAGGAGACAGGGGCGGAGCCACCCAGAATGTCACCTTCCACCAATCTCCAAACATACTTGTTTACCAAATAACTTTCACAAAGGAGCTCTTTGACAAAGTGGATACATCCCTTGGGAGGACCTGTGGTTCCCGAGGTATAGAGGATGACGCCAATATCGTCCATGCCCACCTTTTCGGTGAAGACTTTGCCATCCCCTTTGTCCAACAGAGAAGTATAGGTGAGGTATCCTTTGGCCTCCCAGTCCTTGGGGTTCCCGCCCACCACTGCAACATTTTGGGTGTATTGGAATTTGTCTTTGGCCTTCTCTACTTCTTCCATGAGGGGGGCAGAAACAAAGATGTATTTGGCCTCGGCGTTGTTGAGAGTGAAACCTATTTCGTCTTTGCTCCACAGGGGGGACATGGGTACAGGGATGGCCCCCAGTCTCATGAGGGCAAAGATGACGGCCAGGGCCTCGGGGCAGTTAACCATCCTGATGGCCACCCTGTCCTGATTCTCTACACCCAGATCTGCTAGGCTGCTGGCAATGCGGCATGAGGCCTCTTGGAGTTCGGCGTAGCTCACGACTCTATCGCCAAAGATCACCGCTGGTCTCTTGCCTCTCCCTGCGTCGATGTGTCTGTCCAACATGCAGTAGGCCAAGTTTGTGTTGTCGGGCATCACAAACTCTTCCGGCATCACATACTTGGGCCAATACTCTTTGGGCGGGAAGTAGTTCTCAGGTATTTGGGCCATGTTCCACCTCCTAAAAGACCTGCTAAATTTGTGGGTTGCAAACCGAGTTTTGGGTTAGCATATTGTGTTTGTGGTGTCAAGGTATCTCTCCCTTGACGAAGCCCATTGCAAGCCCGTATAAAAGTTATGGATTCCCATAGGAGAGGGGTAGATGTCCCTAACAGATAAACGTTGTGAGATAATCGTTCCTTGTAGCGATTTTAAGGTACTTTCATGCATTCTAAGCATGGACGTAGAGGCCTTTTATTTTGGGATAAAAGGCTGGAGCAGGTCTGATAGGAGCCAGGAGTTTTCCCTCTTTCACGTGGAAGAACTCTGTGAAAAGGCTCAGGAGAGGGATAAAAGGGCTTTGCTCGGCTTCAACCTGATGCCCAGCCCTATGGAGGTCGAGCATGCATGGGGGGTGGTGAAAGAGGCTATCCTCAGGGGAGTGAATGAGGTGATCTGTAGCGACCCCTTCCTGGCCATAAGAATCAAAGAGCATTATCCCCATGTGGAGATCCATGCCAGTTTGGGGGCCGTTGTCCTCTCCCTGGAAGATGCCCATTTCTGGGCAGACCTGGGTGCCTCCAGGGTGATTCTCTCCCCCCACCTCTCTGTCCAAGAGATAGAAGAAATCACCCTGTCCCTGTCTTCCAGGGGCGTAGAGACTGAGGTGATGATCTTCGGCGTAAGGTGTCAGGCTACAACGCTGGGCCTTTGCAGAATGAGTAGTTATTTTGATATGAACCTGGAAAATTCTGGCTTGAGGACGGTAATATGGTCAGGCTCCTCCAAGAGGAGCGGCGTGTGCTACCGAACTTGTTCCCAGGAATGGTTTGATCAGAGATGCAGGGAGTGGCAGTGGGCTCCGGAGTTTTACTGGGATCTGGAGAGGCTACCAGCCCTTTTACAAGGGGGGGTAAGGGCTTTTAAAATAGGAGGAAGGGGTATGGGATGGAAGAAGATGCGGACTCTGGTCAAGGCCATAAGAGAAAAGATAAGGGAAGAGGAGAGCTATGTTTGAGCTTTCTACCCACGTGCCCAATTTGGATGTATTGGAGAAGTTGGATCTTTCGCCTTATCATGCGCTCTATTTGGGGGATCCCACTTGTCCCATGGTGCCGGGGAACATCTCCTCCGATCCTGCATTGGTGAAAGAGGCCCTTGATCTGGCTAAAGAGGAGGGTAAAAAATGCTATCTCAGTCTCTACGCCGAGCCCAGGAATAGAGATCTGCCTTGGCTGGAGAATTTGCTGGAGAATGTGGCCCATCTCCCTTTGGATGGCATAGAGGTCCACAACTTGGGGTTGGTGAGGATGGTCCGTCGGCTAGGGCTCTCTTTCCCCATTCATCTGGGAGTTTTTGCAAATCTCTACACCCACGAGACGGCCAAGCTCCTTCATACCATGGGGGTGACGAGGGTCTTCCCCAATCCCGAGTTGTCCTTGGAAGAGATAGACTACATAAGGACCCATGCTCCCACCCGGGTGACCCTTCAGGTTCACGGAAAGATCCCCCTAGGAATTTCTGAGGACTGTTTTATTTTAGAGTACAACGGGGACAGGGGTTGCCAAGAGGTATGTTTTGAGGACTATTGGTTGGTCTCCGGAAAGTGGAAGCTCAAGAACATTGGCAGAGCTACCCTCAGCGGGAAGGATTTATGTCTCATTGAGTACCTGGGTTCTCTTTACTGGAGGGGTTTCAGGGTCTTTTACATCCAGACCCTCAGGGAGTCTTTGGAATATATCCAGACTATAGGCTATATTTACAGGCGGGTCCTGGAGAAGGTTTCTCAGGGAATAGACGATTATCTAGAGGCTTCCGATCTTGAGTCTATGGCTGCTCTCTCTCCTCATGGGTTTTGTAATGGGTATCTTTTCAGGCGGTCGGGGCATCGGTACATTGGTCGCCTCTTTGGAGGTGAAAGGATCACACCTATGGAGGTGGGGAAGGAGGGTATGGAAAGATGAAGAGAGGAGTGTCACTCCTTGCCCCTGGCGGCAGTTTGGAGATGGCCCAGGCCGTATTCGCCGCTGGGGCGGATGCTGTATATGTGGGAGCTAGGGGTTGGAGCAGAAGAACAGCCCAGTATGAGCTCTCTGATGGGGAGATACGGGAGATAAACTGCTTGGCTCAGAGTTTGGGCAAAGAGGTGAGAGTGGCCCTCAATACCAATTTTTCTCCTGCGGAGATGGATCTGTTCTTGGCGAAGATGGAGCGCTTCTCCAGTTGGGGGGTGAGGGGGCTTATCCTCACCGATCCTGGAGCCATGTATCTGGTTAAAAGCCACTATCCACAGATGGAAGTCCACGTCAGCGCAGGTGCTAACGCCATAAATGTGGAGGACCTTCAGTTTTATAAGGAGATAGGGGTGGAGATGGTGGTGGCTCCTTGCAACCTTACCGTGGAAGAGATCACCGATATTAAGCGCCATGTGGACGTGGGTGTAGAGGTATTTCTCCATTCCAACACCTGTTTCACCTATCTGGGTAAGTGCCTCATGTCCAGTTACTTCCGGTATCAGTGGTACTGGGATGACGAGGGGAAAAACCACTTCTGGGGTTCTCCTAACAGGGGCGGTTACTGTCACCGGGTGTGCAAGGCCCATTGGAACCTGGAGGACGGCAGGGACGCCCACCTTAGGAATGATATGTTCCTGGCTTTCTCCAACCTTCCCTATTACCTCGAGGCGGGGGTAGACTGCCTCAAGATCCAGGGAAGGGAGTACACCCCGGGTCTTATAGGAGAGATTGTGGCCTTCTACAGGGCTCTGGTGGACGATCTGCTCCACCGGGGTAGGGAGGTGGATATGACCGCCTACTTGTCCCAGCTCCACCAGCTATCCAGAAAGAGGGACGCCCAAAGGAACAGGAGGACCTTCACTGTGCTCCAGGAAGTGGTAGAAGAGGTCCCTCAAGGGGTGTGATTCGTGCCTTTTAAGACCTCTTTCTGGGTGAGGTTTGGAGATACGGATCCTTATGGAGTGGTCTATTTTGTATCACTCTTTAGATACGCCCATCAGGCTTTGGAAGACTTCTTTAGGGCCCAGGAAATGGAGCCTTCAGAACTTTTCAGGAATCCTGATAGGAACCTGGGCCTTCCAGTGGTGGCGGCAGGAGGGGAGTTCAGAAGGCCTTTAAAGTATGGAATGGAAGTGGAGGCCAGGGTGCACCTGGCTTCCAAAGGTAATTCGTCCATCACCTTCAGGGTGGAGTTCTGGCAAATGGGGGAGTTTTCAAGTAGTGTAGACCTGGTGCTGGTAGCCATAGACCGGGCCTGGAGACCAAGGAGGCTACCCCCGGAACTGGAAGCCCTGGAGGTGGAGGATTGAAAAGAACGGCCATCTTTTACCATCCTTCTTTTAGTCGCAAGAGTTACATGACGGTGGGCAACCGGTTAGCCGACTTCCCTGAGGCCTTAGATCCCCTCTTACAAGAGAGAGGCGAAAAGCTGGTCGTGTTCGAAAGCAAACCTGTGGATCTCTCCCTTGTTCTTAAAGTCCACACTTCGGAGATGATAGAGATGGTGAAGAGGGATCCCTTCTGTTCCACGGCCTGGCATTCGGTAGGGGGGGTGGTGGAGGCTTCAGAGAGGATCATGAGGGGCGAGTTTACAAATGCCTTTTGCTTTATAGGGGCTGGAGGACACCATGCTGGGAAGAACTACTTTTGGGGCGCGTGCTGTTTCAACGATGTGGTCATATCCATAGTGAACATGAGGGAGAAGGGATTGGCCCGGCGCTTCGCCATACTGGATACTGATGCCCATCATGGGGACGGTTCCCGGGAACTGCTCATGGACGATCCAGACGTACTTCATCTCTGTCTTTGCGATAGGGAGTGGGAGAGTGCCGATGGTACCAAGGTGGACTACGATGTGACGGAGGTCTACTACGGGGGTGATCCTGACGGGGTCTATCTCACTACCGTGGAAAAGGCCTTGAAGAGGGTTATAAGCTGGAAACCCGATCTTTTCTTCTGGTACTTTGGTTTTGACACCTACTTCGGGGATTACGGTAGCTTAGGCCTCAGTAGGGGAGTTTTTCTAGAGATAGGAAGGGCTTGCAAGGAGGCTGCCAGGTCCGCTTGCCAGGAGAGGATCCAGGTGGTTTTGGCTGGAGGGGCATTGAGGGAGATGGCCACCTGGATCATTCCTAGGGTTATAGCCATCTTAACAGAGGATTAGGGACATGAAAGTGTCCAAAAAGGTGATCCTGGAGTTCCCTAAGCATACCTGGGACCAACCCGTCATCTATACCCTCCACTCCCGGCACCACCTTATGTTCAACATTTTGAAAGCCAAAGTCACCCCCAAGTCGGAGGGTATCATGATATTGGAGCTTTCCGGGGAGAAGGGAGACTTCGACAAGGGAATAGAGTTCCTAAAAAATCTGGGGGTTCGCGTCCGCTACCTGGCCGCTGATATCACCCGAGATGACGAGAGGTGCACCCACTGCGGCGCCTGCACCGCCATCTGCCCTACCCAGGCCCTCCACATAGACAGGGAGACCATGGAGGTGGTATTTGATAAAGAAAAGTGCGTAGGCTGTGAACTCTGCATCTCCGTCTGCCCCTTCAGGGCCATAGAACTCAAGTTTTAAGAAGGCTGAAAGTGAAAGGCTAAAGGCCAAAGGTTTGGGAAGGTAGGCTTCCAGGCCATAGAACTTCAGTAGTTCTGGGAGAGGCTCAGCGCTCGTCCCTAATCTCCAGGATCCTTTCTATGGTGGCGATGGCTAGCTGGATGTCGTAGTGGGCATCGGCATAGCGGTCTTTGGCTTTGGTAAGGAGGTAGCGGGCGTCTAGGAGATCTGTCGTATCTGCCAGCCCGTTCTGGTAGGCCTCGTGGGTGACCCTGTAGTGTTCCTTGGCTTCGTCTAAGGCTTTGACCGCCACTTTCAGCCTGTCCTTGGCCACCAGGTAGTCTTCTATGGCGTGTCTTAGCTGTAATGCCAAGTCTTTCTCCACTTCCTGGAGTTCCTTGGCCGCGGCCATCTTCTTGAATTGGGCCTCCCGTACCATGGCGTAGTCTCTCAATCCGTTGAACAGGTTCCACTTTACGGTCACCATGGCCCTGGTTTGGTAATCCAGGCCGTTGTTGGTGCTTTTTAGAAAGTAGTCGTCTCCCCATTTCCCGTAAGAGAGGCTGAGATCAATGCTGGGGAAATAGGCGGCTCTCCTGGATCTCTTCTCCTCCTCCAGGGAGGCTACCAGGTTTTGGTAGTATCTGATCTCGCTTCTGTTGCTGAAGAGCTGTCTTTTCAGCCCTTCGAAGTCTTCCACGTCCAGTGGGGGGAGGGAGACTTCCTCCACCAGTACCTCCTGGCTGAAGGGCACTCCCATGGTCCTCTTCAAGGTATCTAGGGCCTTTTTCAGGTTGGTCTTTGACGTAAGGAGGTCCTGTCTGGCCGATTCCAGCTCTACTTCCACTTTAAGGAGGTCTCTTTTGGTGATGAGCCCCACTTGGTACTTTATGAGGGCGTCCTCGTACTGTTTGTCCAGGAGTTTCACGGCGTCCATGGAAACCCTCAGGTGGCTTTTGGCCCTCAAGGCCTCTATGTAAGCCTCTTTCACTTGATAGGTGATGTCCGCTATTTGGGCAGATAAAAGGTATCTCTGGGCCTGGGTGTTGTATTTGGCGGCCTTGAGGGCCCGGTAATCTCCAAAGCCTCGGAAGAGGTTGTAGGATAGGGTGGCAGTGAAGGTGGATCGGGTCTCTGTTTCGCTGTAGCCATAGGTTCCCGAAGGGCTGTAGCCTCCCCCTGCTCCCGTGCTTTCCCCCTCGTATTGGTAGGCACCCTTCACGTGGCTCCAGTCTATGGAATAGGTGAGATCCAAGCTGGGGAGAAAGCCGGCCCTGGCGGCCCTCTCCTTTTCCCGAAAGGCCTTCACCTGGTACTGGTACTGTTTCACCAAAGCCCTTTTTTCTACGGCCGTTTTTATGCAGTTCTCTAGGGGGGTAGTCCAGCCTCGAGTCACGGGAGCAAGGATCCACAAGAGGATGATGACTGTCAGAATCCTGCTTTTAACCTTCACCGTTTTCCCTCCTTATGGGTTTCTCTCTTTCTATAAAGAAGGCCAGGAGGGCGGGTATGACAAAGAGGGTGAAGATAGTGGAGAGGGCCAGGCCTCCCAGGACCACGCTCCCCAGGCCCCTATAGAGCTCGGAGCCGGCGCCGGGGGCTACCACCAAGGGCAGCATGCCGAAGATGCTGGTGGCAGCGCTCATAAAGATGGGCCTGATCCTGGTTTTCACCGATTCCATGATAGCTTCCTGCCCTTTTAAGCCCTCATACCGCACATTGTTGAGGGCCTGATTGACAATGAGTATGGCGTTGTTCACCACCACGCCAATGAGGATCACAAATCCTAGCATGGTGAGGATATCCAGGGGCTGGGAGGCAATGAAAATGTTCTCCAGTTTTAGTCCTATAAACCCTCCTGCCGCCGCTAGGGGCACGGAAAAGAGGATAATGAATGGATAGAGGAAGTTTTCGAAGAGGGCGGACATGAGGAGATAGACGATGATGGCTGCCAGGATGAAATTCCCTTGGAGGGCTTTCCTGGCCTGCGTGAGCTTGTCGGCCACTCCCCCTAGAAAGACGTCTACCCCATGGAGTTTACCCGCCTTTTTCAGGGTGGATATGACATCCCTGTTGATAATCTCCATGGCCTGCTGCACCGGTAGGTTCTCGGGTGGGGTCACCTCCAATGAGAAGGCCCTCTTCCTCTCTACATGGTAGATCTCAGTGAGACCTTGCCGGTAGACGAGCCTTGACAGGGAGTTTATGGGGATAAGTTCCCCTCGGGGTGTGGTGATGAGAGTGTTGGCCAGATCTTCGGGAGTCCTGGTCCCTTTCCCTACCCCGGTGAGGATGAGGTCCAAGGATGTGAGACCTGGCCGTTTGAATTCATCCACTTTTCTGCCATCCATGAGGACATCTAGGACTATTCCCAGATCCTGGGCGGAGAGGCCGTTTGCCGCCAGCCTCTCCCTGTTTGGGACGAAATTGGCCTCGGGATAGGCCACTTCCAGGGAGGGAACGGGTCTGATCTGGGCACCTGGGATTCTCTTGGAGATCGTGCCGAATATGTTTCTTGAGGCGGTGACTAGGCTGTCTAGGTGCTGTCCCGTCACGTTCACTACCACCGTCCGGCCCCGGCCCAACCTGGTTTCAAAGATGCCCATTTGGGTCACCACGCCGAAAACCCCGGGGATGCCGCGAATCATTCTCTGGCACAGGGGCAGAATACCCTTCACCTTCCTCATGTCCTGGGCCACGGCCCCGAAAAGGGTAAGCCTCTCCGAGGCCACAAAAAAGATGTTCCTGATCTGGGGCACACCGTCTTTGCCCCCCTTCTGGAAGTAGGGCTTGGACACTTTGAAGATGAATTCCCCCATCCTCCGCCTCTCCTGGTAGGAGTAGCCTGGGGGTGGAATGAGAATTCCCAGAACTAGGTTTCTATTGCCTTTGGGCAGGTACTCCATCTTGGGAAGAAGGAGTATCGATGAGACGATGGAGAAGAGGGTGAGAAAGGCTACGGTGGCTATCCTGGTTCTCGGGTTTTTGGTGGAGAACCGGGCCGCTCTCATGATGGCGCTTACGGCCCAAGCCCCAAGCTTGGAGAGGGGGTCCCTTTTTATGGGGGGTAGTCCTTTCTCTCTGGCCCAAGAGTAGAGTTTGTTGCTGAGCATGGGGATGACGGTGACGGAGACCAGGAGACTGAGGGTGACGGAGAAGGTGACGGCGATGGCGATGTCCTTGAAGAGCTGGCCTGCTTCTTCCTTCATGAATATGACAGGGAGGAAGACTGCCACGGTGGTGGCCGTAGAGGCCAGGACGGCTCCCCATACCTCGGTGGTGCCGCGGTAGGCGGCTTCGAAGGCGGACTTGCCCATCTTCCGGTGTCGGTCGATGTTTTCCAGGACCACAATGGCGTTGTCTACCAACATGCCCACGGCAAAAGAGATGCCCGCTAGACTCACCACGTTAAGGTTCCTACCCAGGAGCCACATGAAGATGAAGGTTCCTATGGCCGAAATGGGGATGGCCGTGGCCACCACTAGGGTGGGAGGGATGCTTCTGAGGAAGAGGAGGAGTACTACTATGGCCAACAGCCCTCCAATGACAATGTTTTTCTTCACCAGGCCGATGGCACTGTGGATGTAAGGGGTTTGGTCGTAGACCCAGTCCAGATAGAGGCCTTTCTCTTTGAGCTTCCCCCTGTTTAGCTTTTTTACCACCTTTTTCATCTCTTGGGTGAGGGTGAGGACGTTGGCACCAGGCTCCCTCTTTACCCCGATGGCAATGACAGTAGCACCGTTCTGCATCACCGATTGGTGGAGAACCTCATAGCCCGTGGTGACCTTGGCCACGTCTTTCAAGAAGACCCTTTTGTCCTCCGTGTCTTTCAGCACCAAGGAGTAGAGGTCCTGGGGCTTCCTGTACTGCCCTGTGGTCCTCACCCGAAAGCTCTTCTTACCCACGTCCATGAGGCCTGCTGAGATGTTTTGGTTCCCTTCCCTGATTCTTTCGGCCACTCGAGAGATAGTGAGGCGGTGGGCCGCCAGTTTCACGGGGTCCACGTTGACGTGAATCTCCGTCTCCCTGCCACCGAAGACGAAGAGGTCTCCCACTCCTTCCACCCTTTCTAGGTACTGTCGCACTTCGTCTTCGAAATAGGTTTTGTAAGTGTTGATGCCCTTTTTATTGCCGGGGAGGGTTTTGAGGGTGAGCCAGATGACGGGGGAAGAGCTGGCTCCCGTGGCCTTTATCACGGGCTTTTCCACGTTTTCTGGATATTTGGGTACTTCGTCCAGCTTGTTGGACACCCTGAGGAGGGCAGCGTCCAGGTCAGTGCCCACTTTGAAGGTGAGGGTGATGTCTCCCCGTCCGTTGTAGCAGTGGCTCTCCATGAGGGTGAGCCCCCTGATGCCTTTTAGGGCGTTTTCCTGTTTTTCGATGATGTTCTGCTCTATTTCGTAGGGTGTGGCTCCAGGCCATATGGTGGTGACGGTAATCTCGGGAGCTGTGACATCGGGGGTGAGCTGATAGGGGAGGGATTTTAACCCTATGATTCCGAAGAGAACCACCAGGATCACTCCTACCGCTACAGTGACGGGCTTCCTAATGGAGAGGGCTATTAAATCCATCTCACCTCTTGTTGGCTACTTTGACGGGTTGTCCTGGCCGCAATCTTTCGTTTCCCCTTATGACCACGGGTATACCCGGTTTCAAGTTTCTGCCTTCTATCAGGGCCAGGTCTCCAAAATAGCCTTTCACCTTTACGTGGAGGATTTGGGCCCTGCCCTGGGCAACGGTGAAAACAAAAGTACCTCCCTGGAAGGAGACTATGGCGTCTCTGCTCACTACAAGGGCTTTCCCCTTGGGGCCCACGGGGATCTGAACTCTGGCCTCCATACCGTCCAGGTAGAGTCCCTGATGGTTGGCCAGCCGGATCTTCACGGGAAATGTCCTGGAAGCCACGTCTCCAAGGGGGATGATGGAGAACAGTTGGCCCCTGATGGTTTCCTTGGACACAGAAGGGATGGTGAGGGGTATAGAGGCCCCGGATTTTAGATATTTCAAATACTTGGATGGTACGGAGACTACCACCTCTGCGGGAGAAAATCTCCCCACCACTGCGCACACCGAGCCTTCGGTCATCCACTCTCCCACATCTACCTTTCTCTTTATCACCACCCCGTCAAAGGGGGCCCGTATAGTCTTCTTTTTCAGCATCACTGTGAGCTTGCCATGGGAGGCCTCCAGAGCAGCCACCTTCTTTTCCAGAGCCTTCACCTTGTACAGGTAGTTGTCGTAGAGTTGGCGGGAAGCCCCCTGGCGCTTATAAAGGGCTTCAATTCTCTGCAAGTCTATCCTGGCTTTTTCCAGCTCCACTTGGGCTTCCTCCAAGGCACCCTTGGCCGAGGCCAGCTCCTTTCGTAGGATCTGGGAGTCCAGGATCACCAGGGGTTCTCCCTTTTTCACCTTAAGCCCTTCTTGGAAGAAGACCCTGTCCACTTTGCCGGTCACTTCGGCTGCTACTTCTGAGACATCCTTGAAATGGACCGTACCCGAGTAAGGGGCAGTAGGACTCACTTTCTCCATTCTGACGGGGACGGTTATCACCAGGGCAGGAGGAAAAGACGCCTTCTTCTTTTGGGCGAGGACAGTTCCAGGGAGAAGCAACAAGGCCAGAATTAGCAGTGGAAAGCTCTTATGCATCATGGTTCCCCTTCGATTCCTGTCAGTCCCCTCATGAGGACCTTTACAATCTCTTCCCAGTTTCTTCTGATGCCCAGTACGTTCTCGTTGACCAGAGGGATTACGCCTCCTCCGATGAGCACCAGGGAGATGAGGGAAAAGGCCTGGTCTGGGCTTTGGACTCTGAACACCCCTTCCTTCATGCCCCTCTCCAGAAGGGGTGCGAGCTTCTCTTTGTACTTTTGGTATAGTTCTTCTATCCACCCTTTCACCTCCTGGTCTCTGGCGGCAAAGGCCCAGTACTCCAAAAGGGCCCTGTAGGTTTCTACCCTTTCCGAATTCTCCATCCTCTCCCTGGCCTTTTCGAAGAGGGCTATGAGAAACCTTTGGGGGTCCGGCTTCTGCTTCAAGAGGTCATCTAATAGACTCAGACGCTCCTGAGCGTAGAGGGCTAGGATGTCTCGGAAGATCTCTTTCTTGCTCTTGAAATACCAGTAGGCAGCACCCTTGGAGACCTTGGCTCTTTCGCATATCTCGTCCATGGTGGCTCCGTGGTACCCCTTTTCGATGAGGCAGGCCAGGGCAGCGTCCAGGATAGCCTTTCGCTTCTCTTCGGGGCTTCTCTTCATCTTCCCCCCTTATAGACTGACCAGTCGGTTTGTAACAGGGATGAAGGGCCCTGTCAATGGGGGCTTGTACCAGGACTTCCCCCAGTTTTACCCTTAGGTTCCGACCGCAGAGATGATAGCTCATAGCTCGTAGTTCATGGTTCATAGCTCATAGTTGCTATCAGCCATGAGCCATCAGCTATCAGCCATGGGCAAGGGAGGAATGCCCCGCCCTTTCACT
>JAJSAC010000061.1 GCA_024274915.1 Thermodesulfobacteriota bacterium | reverse complement strand
TTCCTTTTTAAAGCTACAAAAAGTATCCCCATTTTGACGAGAACAAAGCTAATCTCAGTGTGTTACACTTACTAGACGGGGAAATGCACTGACTTTATTAGACTTCCTTCCCTAATACCCCGAAAACTGGGGGAAGTCCTGGGATTGACGCTCCAGTCGCGGACACCTAGCTTTAATAAAAAATTCCGAGGAGGTAGACATCATGCACTATAGCCCCAGTTTTTTCGATATTTTCTGGTTGCTACTCATTTTGCTTTCCTTCAGTCCTTGGATGAGGCAGCGCATGTTGGAGGCAGCACGACTCAAGACGATCCGGAAGATTGAAGAGAGGAGAAATTCCAGGGTCATAACCATGATCCACCGCCAGGAGGGTTTTTCCTTTTTGGGCATCCCCTTCATGAAGTACATCAACATAGAGGACTCGGAGAGGGTTCTGAGGGCCGTCAGGCTGACCCCTGATGATATGCCCATTGACCTCATTATCCACACCCCTGGAGGCCTGGTTTTGGCTGCCGAACAGATTGCCACCGCTCTGGTGAGGCACAAGGGGAAGGTGACGGTGATTGTGCCCCACTTTGCCATGTCTGGTGGTACTTTCATTGCCCTGGCGGCTGATGAGATCATTATGGATCCCAATGCCGTCCTGGGTCCTGTAGATCCCCAGTTGGGAGGTTTTCCGGCGGCGTCCATCGTGAAGGCAGTGAGAGAGAAGCCTTTGGATAAGGTGGAGGATAAAACCCTTATCATGGCTGATGTTTCCGAAAAAGCCCTTCAACAGGTGAGAAAGAAAGTTGCCCAGATTCTCATAGAGAAGGGTATGGATCAAGGGAAAGCAGAAGAGGTGGCCGAGGAGCTTTCCCAGGGAAGATGGACCCACGATTATCCCCTCTTCAAAGAGGACTTGGAGGCCCTTGGGTTGAAGGTAAGCACAGAAATACCCTCTGAGGTTTACACCCTTATGGACCTCTACGACCAGCCCACCCAGGCCAGGCCCTCTGTCCAGTATATTCCCGTACCTTATAAGGAGACGGGCAAAGAGGCCAACGCCAGCAAATGAAGGGTGAGGACTGGAAGAGGGGGGTTCCCCGGCTCCCCTCTTCCAGCTAGGTCAAAGGTTGAGGCTACGAGTGTTCTTCTTCGGGCTCTTCTTCCCACCCTGTGATCATGGCTTTGAAATGGGCCCAGGGGGTGTGACCCAGGGTGGCCAGATAGGCATGGGCGATAATAAAGGCGAAGAAGAAGAAGAATAAAAGGACGTGGATGGTGTCCACAATCTTGACCCCTCCCATAAAATCGATAATTTCCCTGTAGCCTTTGATGTTCCATAGGAGGAAGCCTGTAAGGATCTGGATGGGGATGAAGAAGAGCATTATAAAGAGGTAAGCCATCTTCTGCATGGGATTGAACTTGTTTTCCGGGGTGGGGTGGAAGGGGCTTGGGTCACCCCTGAAGATGCCATAGCCGTAATATACGGCCTGGCGCATGCTTCCCAGTATCAGTTCCTCTGCCGTGGGGAAGTAGGTTCTTATTCTTCCAGTGAACACATAAAAGGTGAACCACAGGAGATAATCTACGGCCACGATAAGTCCCACCAAGTTGTGAAGTTCCACGGCCTTTTTAAGGGGGACCACCAGGATGTAGTCGGCGAAGCGGATCTGGATACCACTCAGGACCAGGAAGGCTATGCCAAAGGCATGGAGCCAGTGCCAGATCCTGACGGGTATGGGATGCAGGTATATGCGTTTCATCTCCCTTCCCTCCTTCTTCTCCTTAAGGGTATGGTAAGGATCCTGAGGGTCAGGTGGCCTCCGGCGAAGGCTACTCCGCCCAGGACTATGAGGAGACCAATGACGTCTAGAAGTTTTACCCTGGTGGCATCAATGGCGTAGAAATGGGTGACGTAGAAGGATTGGAGCACCTTTCTCTTCAGGGGGTAGTGCTCGGCCTTTCCCGTGGGATGTGTGAAGATGAGGTAGACCTTATCAAAAAAGGGGGACTTGATAGAGTGGCAGGTTTCGCACTTTTTGATAGCCCTTCCCTTGGTAACCTTGTGGACTTCGGGTTTCAGGTTGTCTGTCATTTCTCCCCAGAAGATGGCCCTCACCTTGTTTATTCTTAGCTCCCTTACCAACCGGTGGAATTCTTTTGTATCCAGTACACCGTCTTTGTTGAGGTCCATCTTGTCCATGAAATTATCAAAGGTGACCCCAAGCTTCTGGACGATCTCCTCGCCGGTGAGGAACTTCTCTGACATCAGGTCATAAAGCCTCAGGTTTATGTGCCTTCCCACGTCTGGGGCGTGGCATACAGCACACATGACATACTCGAAGTGGGTTTTCTTTTGGGGCAGCCATTTGTGGTACTTGTTGGGGTTGTGGCATCTCAGGCAGAATTTGTTTTCCAGTTGCACCACGGTGTCGCCGTAAAGGTATTTGGTGTAGTGAAAGTCGTGGCAGTTGTAACAGATGGGAGCTCCTTTAACCCCTTTTACCCTGGCTGCTGCGTGGACGCTCTCTTCGTAGGCTGTGCCTTCTTCATCATGGCAATCAGTACAGTTGACGAAGGCTACGGGGACAGGGTGGGGCACCTCTTGGTCGTAGTTCAGTTCGGTAATGTCTGAGTGGCAGTCGGTGCAGGCTATCTCGTTTTGGCCGTGGACAGAGGCTTCAAATTTCTTGGGATTCACATACAGGGAAATGGTTTTTCCGCTGGGTAACTCTTTCACCATGTCGGGGTCGCCGTGGCAATCTAAACATTCGCTGTTTTCTATGGCTTGCAAGTGGAGCGGGAGGACGAGGAGAAAGGATAGGGACATGAAAGCCACGAAGAGCCATTTCCATCTCTGTCCCTTCATCAGCAAAACCTCCAGTGGGGATTTGTTCGTCTTTGTGCCGCCGGTAACATAGTCTCCGTTTCCCTGTCAAGGGCCTCTGTAGCCGCCGTTGACATCAATTTCCCCTGGTGGTATGGTCCGTTAACGTCTTTATACTGAGTGTTTGAGGTGGATGACTTGGTACTCCGCTTTTAGAGAAAGAAGAGTAAACATAGCAAACTTATCTATCATTGTAAATATAACGGCTGAATAAAATGGGGATTGGATAAAAAACCGGATCAGGAGGTAAAGGTAATGGTATTGTATAAAGCTTTTGTGAACTTATTCGCCTACTTCATAATATTTGTCATCTTGGTTGTCATCCTCTCCTCTACCATCAGGGTGTTGAAGGAGTACGAGCGGGGGGTGATCTTTCGCCTGGGCAGGTACGTGGCCACTAAAGGTCCGGGTATTATCATCCTGCTCCCCCTGATAGATCGTATGATCAAGGTGAGCCTTAGAACAGTAGTTATGGATGTGACTCCCCAGGACGTCATCACCAAGGACAACGTCTCCATCAAGGTCAATGCGGTGGTCTATTTTAGGGTGGTGGCCCCGGACAAGGCCGTAATAGAGGTGGAGGACTTTATGTCGGCCACCTCTCAGTTGGCCCAGACCACTTTGAGAAGTGTTCTGGGGTACCATGAACTGGACGAGCTCCTTTCGGAAAGGGAGCGCATCAATGCCGAGCTCCAGAGGATCCTGGACGAGCACACGGAACCTTGGGGGATTAAGGTGAGTACGGTGGAGTTGAAGCACATAGATCTGCCTCATGAAATGCAGAGGGCCATGGCCCGTCAGGCTGAGGCTGAGAGGGAGAGGCGGGCCAAGATCATCAGTGCCGAGGGAGAATACCAGGCCGCCCAAACCCTGGCATCGGCTGCCGAGATTATCGGCAAGCACCCGGCGGCCCTTCAGCTCCGTTTTCTCCAAACCCTTATGGAGATCTCTTCTGAGAGCACGTCCACCTTGATCTTCCCTATTCCCCTTGATCTACTCACGCCGTTTCTGAAGGAGATCCCTAAGGTGACCGACAAAGGCGAATAGAGAGAGGGGGAGGTTAGGCGATGGCAGATCCGCTTTATGTAGAGAGGTTTACCCTTAACGAGAGGATCCAGCACTTTATCCTTTTCATTGCCGTGGTGCTCCTTTTGGTTTCTGGGTTCGCCCTTAAGTACGCTGATACTTCCTGGGGGCGGTTTTTTATTGAGCTGGAGGGTGGCTTCCAAGCGAGGGGGACCATCCATAGGATAGGGGCGGTGCTGCTTCTGGTGGTATCCTTGTACCACTTTTTTTATGTCCTCTTCACCAGGAGAGGGCACGAGCAGTTTTTGGAGCTTCTACCCAACATGAAAGACTGGAGGGACTTTAAGCTTTCTCTTTCTTATACCCTTGGTGCCTCTCAGCAGAAGCCTCGTTTTGGCCGCTTTAACTACCGCCAAAAGTTCCAGTACTGGTTGGTGGTGGGTGGGGTGGTGAGCATGGAGATCTCGGGTATTATGCTTTGGTTTCATAACAAAAGTGTGGCGGTTCTCTCCAAGGGGATTTTGGATTTTGTTTATGTCTTTCACAGTTATGAAGCCTTGCTTGTCTTTACGGTGATTGTGGTTTGGCATCTTTATGACATGCATCTCAGAGAGAACTTCCCTATGGATCCCGTATGGTTGACCGGAAAGATCAGTGTGGAGCGTTTGGAAAAGGAGCATCCTCTAGAGTACGAGAAACTCTTCGGTGGGGAGGGGGAGAAGTGAAGCGGGCTTTGGTTTTCTTTCTCGTTCTTTTTTTTGTACCCCTTTCTGGGGAAGGGGCTATAAGGAAATGTATAATCTGTCACCAAAAGCCAGAGCTAAAAAAGGTTCTTCCTTCTGGGGCCGAGGTTTCGGTCTACGTGGACAGGAAACTTTTGAGGGCCTCTGTTCATAGGAGACTCAAGTGTCAGGACTGCCACATTGATGTCACCGTCATTCCCCATAAAGGGCTCAAGATAGGCAGGGTTCACTGTGATCGATGTCATTACCAGGGAGCCCCAAAGAATATTCCCCAACCTGACTCTATTTATAAAAAATATTGGGGCAGTGTTCACGGTGGAAAGGTGAAGGCGGGTGATCCTAGGGCGCCGTGGTGCCAGGATTGTCACGGGGGACACGGCGTGTTTTCGCCTAGTAACCCTCGTTCCACCGTGAACAAAAAGAAGGTTCCTGCCACCTGCGGTAGGTGTCACAGGAAGCCGTACCAGGAGTATAAGAACTCTGTCCACGGGGTTGCACTGCTGAAGAAGGGGGTTATGGCTGTCCCTGCCTGTGTAGACTGTCACGGAAAGCACGACGTGTACTCTCCAGGAAAGCCCTACTCCAGTGTCAGCCCTCAGAAGGTCCCTGAAACCTGTACCAGGTGCCATGCTGATCAGGCTCTGATGAGGCGGTTTAAGGTCTCTTTGGACCCCGCCAAGACCTATAAAGAGAGTTTCCACGGCATCGCCTTGGAATTTGGGGAGATGAGGGCTGCCAACTGCTCTAGTTGCCATGGGATTCACAACATCCGGGCTCCTAGCGATCCTTTGTCCACGGTGAACAAGGCCAATCTTCCCAAAACCTGTGGCAAGTGTCATCCGGGGGCCAACGAGAACTTTGCCAAAGGGAAGATGCATTTGGATATGCACAGCAAAAGTTCAGGGGTTGTCTATTACGTAGCCAAGTTCTTTATCATTCTTACCGCAGGTACCATGGGGGTGATTTTTATCCACATATTCTTGGATTTCTATAGAAAGACCAAAGAGAAGAAGGAGGGCATGGGGTAATGGCGGCCCAGGAGATTCGAGAGAAGCTGACTGAGTCGGTGAAGGAGAGGGTTTATGAGGTTATCAAAGACGAAATAGCTTCCTGGGATGAAGAGCAAAGGGAGAAGATTTTAGAAGAGATAGAAAATATCGCATTTGTGGCCTTTGATGTGGTGGTGGAAGACAAGCTGGTTCAGATTGAAAGGGAGGTGGAATCGGTAGTTCTGAAAGAGATCAGGAGGCTCATAAAAGCTGAGAAAAAGCGGGAAGTAAGGTACTTTGAGAGGTTCAGCCTCTCGGTTCGCATCCAACACGCTATTATGGCCATCAGTGTTATTGTTCTTATTATAACCGGTATGCCTCTGAAGTTCCACAATGTGGGCATATCTGGCAAGCTTTTGGCTCTATTGGGAGGCATAGAGGCCAGCAGGACCCTTCATAGGATGGGAGCTACAGGCCTGATCTTTGTTTCTCTCTTCCATTTATTTTACATCATCTTCACAAAAGAGGGCCGTTACAACTTTAAAAAGCTCATTCCCACTCCCAAAGATGCCATGGACGCGGTTCAAATGATCAAATACTATCTGGGTAAGACAAAGGAGAAACCTAAGTTCGATCGCTTCAGCTACGTGGAGAAGTTTGACTACTGGGCTGTCTACTGGGGATGTGTGATCATGATATGTTCCGGTCTCATACTCTGGTTCCCTAATATCTTCTTAAGAATACTCCCGAAGTATGTGTCGGATATAGCCCATGTGGCCCACAGCGACGAGGCCCTTCTGGCCACATTGGCCATAGTGTGCTGGCATTTTTACAATGCCCATCTAAATCCCTCCAAGTTTCCTATGAACCCTGTTATCTTCACGGGGAAAATATCGGAAGACGAGTTGGTTGAGGAACATCCTCTGGAGTACGTGGAGATTCTGAGAAAGGAGATGAAGAAGGAAGGGGGGATGGAGAAGTGAAGGGTTTGAGAGAGAGAGAGAGGAATAGCAGGAGGCTGAGACGGAGTAGGAGAAAAGATTTCTTAACGCTGGCTATAGGACTGCTGATTATATTTAGTATTGTCTCTTATTTTTATCTGTACATTAGGTCCAAGAATCCAGAGTTCTGCCTGTCCTGCCATTATGAGAAGCCATATTATAAGCACTGGAAGACTTCTACCCACAACGCGGTTTCGTGCTACAAATGTCACCCTGGGATACCTCTAAAAATGTTCCTTACAGTGATCAAGTATAACCTGGGAGTTTATGATATGTATCCCAGGGCGAACGTGACCACTACTACCTGTCTCCAATCGGGTTGTCACCGTAAAGAGGAGCTTTTTACGGAGAAATTGGTGGTCAAGGATAGGCCTGTCTTTAATCATAGTCAACATCTCAGTGGGCCCCTTAGAGGCGTAAAGTTGAGGTGCTCCAGTTGCCATTCCCACATTGTTCAGGGGATGCATATAAGTGTTGAAGAAACGGTCTGTTTTACCTGTCACTTCATGGGTGCTGGCAAGGGACAGTCGGTGACTGGTTGCCCCTCCTGCCATGGTCCACCCACCAAGGTGATCCAGTATCACGGGTTCAAGTTCCGCCACCAGGAGTATCTGAAGTTGGGGGTGAGCTGTGATCAGTGTCACGTGGAGATAGTGGAGGGCGATGGCTCTGTTCCCCATGAAAAGTGTCACACCTGTCATGTTATGAGAAAGAAGCCCAGGGATCCCAAGGTGACCCATGACATTCATGTGAGCAAGCAAGGTATTGACTGTTTTGTTTGTCACACCAAGATCAAGCATGGAGATGTCAGGCTGGTCAAGACTTTCCTCGTGAAGTGCAGTGACTGTCACACTCGCTTCCACAGTGCCCAGAAGGCGTTGTACATGGGTGTAGGTGGTAAGGGCTTGGGGGATTTGCCCAGCAGGATGTTTGCTGCCCAGGTCACCTGTGAC
This sequence comes from Thermodesulfobacteriota bacterium, assembly GCA_024274915.1. Classification (GTDB taxonomy): domain Bacteria; phylum Thermosulfidibacterota; class Thermosulfidibacteria; order Thermosulfidibacterales; family B14-G1; genus B14-G1. The sequence continues at coordinate 10,955 of JAJSAC010000061.1, read as the reverse complement.
GGTTGTCATATTAGGGGTCTTCCCAATCCCAAGGGCTTTAGGGGTGAAGTGACCAGGGTCTCGTCGCCTGCCTCCTGTGTCCATTGCCATGAGGAGGGGTATGACCTCTTGCTTAGAGACTGGGATAAGTACCTGGGTCGTTTGGAGAAGTACGTGGGTCAGAGACTCAGAAGGTCTTCCCGGGCCAAGGGGAGGCTAAAAGGGGATCTCGCCCGGTTGTTGAGTGAGGCTACCTACGATTACAGACTTGTGGCTGCTGGGCATGGGGTTCACAATGTGGAATACGCTGTCAAGCTCTTGAGAATCGCTGTGGACAATTTGGACAAGGTGGACAAGGCCCAGGGGTCTTATATTCCAGCTAGGCCAGCCATTATCGCAACCCCCGATGGCTATTGTGCCACCATGTGCCACAGGCGTCTGGGTATGCCTGAGGATGTCTACTTCCAGCAGAAGCTCGTCTTTCCCCATAAGCTTCACTCCGAAAAGGAGAAGATCCCCTGTATGAAGTGTCACTCCGTGGATAGGCATGGGGAAACCCTTCTCGAACGGGAGGACTGCCTCAAGTGTCACCACCAGATGAAGGATGCCACTCGTCGGTGTGTCAGGTGCCACTCTTTGGAGAAGGCCTTTTACCATGGTGCCATCAGAGGACTGTCCAGGGGCGAACCCAATCCTATGGTGGAAGAGGATGTGGGTTGTGTCGACTGCCACGATGTGACCCAGTCCGTCAAGGTCTCTTACAGGGAGGTGAGACAGACCTGTATCGATTGCCACGACGGTGACGAGAGCTATGGTGAGGCGTTGGATGAGTGGAAGGATCAGGTCAGGGATCTGTCTGATAAAATCAAGGCCAGGATAGCGAAAGTGACAAGGACCTTGGAGGTGATAAGGCTCGGGCCCAAGGACGAAGCCAAGGTGAGGGTCCACTATTCCAAGGCCCTCAAGATCAAAAAGGTTCTTCGGGGTTTGGCCCCTATCCATAATGTCAGCTATGCCCAAGACCTCTTCGATGAGGCTTCTAAAGAGTTGGACGCCATCGAGGAGTTGCTGAAAAAGAAGGGAGGTCCATCCTCTTGACCCTCTCTTCCCCCTTGCTTTTGGCCCCTCTCAAAGAGAGGGGCCTTCCGTTTTTCTGGTGAGGGTTCTTTGGAGCCATTCCTTTACAAAGGGGGTAAGCTCGGTTACTTTGACAATTGGAGGTGGTCATGTTCTTTTTGCCTTTGATGTTGGTCTATTTCATCTTTTTCATCTTTGTCCTGACCTTCCTCTTTATACTGGTTCAGCTGGGTATCTTTACCATTGCTTTTCAAAAGCTGGGTATACCTCCTCAGCAACTCTTTTTCCTCCTTTTTCTCTCCCTCGCGGGGAGCTTTGTCAATATTCCCATTGCTCGGTTGGAGGGTAAGCCCATAGAAGAGGATATGGTGGTCTTCTCGGTCTGGGGGATGCCGTATAGGGTGAAGGTGCCCAGGAGGAGGGAGACGGTGCTGGCGGTGAATCTCGGCGGCGCCATCATTCCTGTTCTTTTGTCCCTCCATTTGTGGAGCAGAATGGGCTTGGCGTGGCAGCCCCTATTGGGGGTGGCCGTGGTTTCCCTGGTGACCTATCGCCTCTCCAAGCCTGTGAGGGGTGTGGGCATTGTGGTGCCCCTTTTCGTTCCCCCTATTTTGGCAGCTTTGGTAGCCCTTCTGTTGGCTCCCCATATGTCTGCTCCTGTGGCTTATGTATCGGGAACCCTGGGGACACTCATTGGGGCGGATATCATGAATCTCAAAAAGATCAGAGAAGTAGGGGCACCTGTGGCTTCCATTGGGGGGGCAGGCACCTTCGACGGTATCTTCCTCACGGGAATCATCGCTGTTCTATTGGCTTGAGGTTGATGCTCTTATCTCGGCTTTCTATATTCCCATTTAGGTTTTTCAAAAAATGCACTGGAGGGGCATGGTGATAGCTACAGTTACCCTCAATCCTTCTCTAGACCTAACGGTATCGGTGGATAAGCTGGTGGTGGATGACGTCATCCGTATGAAGGGTATGCGTAAAGATCCGGGAGGGAAGGGGATCAACGTTTCCAGGGTGGTGAACACCTTGGGTGGAGCCACCATCGCTTACGGGTTTATAGGGGGGCATGAAGGAGGAGCCCTCAGCGTCCTTTTGGCTGAGGAAGGGATTCTCACTTCCTTTATAGCCATCGAAGGGGATACCCGGATAAACGTCATCATCAGTGAGCTTGAGACGGGTACCCAGACCAGGATCAATGCTGATGGCCCCCGGGTGAAGGTGGAGGATCTGGATAGGCTTAGAACGAGGTTGTGGAAGATGGGAGGATTGTATTGCGCAGCCCAGTTTATGGTTTTTGCCGGGTCCATTCCCCCAGGGCTCACCCGAACGGTGTACAGGGATCTCATAGAAGAGGCCAGGGATAGGGGGATAAGGCCTGTATTGGACACCGATGGCGAGGCCCTGAAACACGGGGTGAAGGCTGGGCCCTACATGATCAAGCCCAACACCTACGAACTGGAGCGCTTGGTGGGGAGAGAGTTGAGGAATGCCGGGGACGAAGAGATCATAAAAGCTGCAAGAGAGGTGGTGGACATGGGGGTGGAGGTGGTGGCCGTCACCCGAGGCAAAAAGAACGCTGTCCTGGTTGCTGGTGGGAAGGTGTATCTGGGCATTCCACCCGAAGTAAAGACCGTGAGTGCAGTGGGGGCGGGTGATTCCTTTTTGGCGGCTTTTCTCCTGGCCTTGCTTCAGGGCAAGGGCTTTGAAGAGGCCTTCAGGTGGGGGTTGGCTGCAGGTTCTGCTACGGCCATGACCCCTGGTACTGAGCTTCTCAGGGCAGATGACTTTCAGCGTCTCCTGGCGGAGGCGGTGGTAAAGGAGGTGTGAAATGGGTTTTTTGGATGAGATAACGGGAAGCGCTGGTAAAAAGACCAGGCTTTATCGTCTGTTGTATCTTCACGGACCGGGCAATGGTAAGGCCTTGTTTCTTCCCATAGACCAGGGATTGGAACATGGTCCCAGGGACTTCTTTGCCAACCCTGAGAGCGCCGATCCCGAGTTCCAGCTTAAGGTGGCGGTGGAAGGAGGATTTTCCGGAATCGTTTTTCAGCCCGGTTTGGCCATGAAGTACATGAGAGACTATGCTGGTTTGGTGCCCCTCATTCTCAAGATCAATGGCAAGACCAGTGTTCCTTCGGATGAAGAGGCCTTTTCCTCATTGACGGCCACCGTGGAAGACGCTGTGCGCCTGGGGGCAGATGCCGTGGGTTACACCCTTTATGTGGGTTCTCCCTCCCAGGACAGGGACTTTGCCCAGTTCTGTGAGGTGAGGCGGGAAGCGGAGCGGCTAGGTATGCCCGTCATTGTTTGGGCTTATCCCCGGGGTAGGGATATAGAGGCCAAGGGGGGTAGGAACAGCCTGTACGCTGTTGAATATGCTGCCAGAGTGGCTTTAGAGCTGGGGGCTGACATGGTGAAGGTGAACATTCCCATTTTGGACAGGGAAAGGGCCCATGAGTTACCCTCTCCTTACGACGATCTAGTGAAAGAGATCGGCCTGGAAGAGGCCATGAAGAGGGTGGTGATGGCGGCAGGGAAGATCCCGGTCATCATTGCCGGTGGTGGTAGAGTGGACGATGAAGAGCTTCTTAGAAGGGCCCGACTCTGTGTTGAGGCGGGAGCTACGGGGTTCATTTTTGGTCGAAATATCTGGCAGAGGCCCTTCCACCAAGCCCTGGAGATAGCCCAGAGGTTGAAAGAGGTACTCTTGGAGGACTGATCCAAATCCTGGTGAAGTGGGCTTCAACCCTTTTCCTTAAGCCACATCCAGAAGTCCTTCAGGTCCCTGGCCTTGTGATGGGGCTGTTGTTCTCTGGGCAGCTTATCCTCTGTGGACCTCACTAAAACCACCGTCATGCCCGTCTCCAGGGCCCCTTTCACATCCCTTTTGGGGCTGTCCCCCACGTAGACACACTCCTCGGGCTTCACCCCCAGGAGGGCACAGGCCATGGCAAAAAGGCGGGGATCGGGTTTTTTAAAACCAAACTGGGTGGACATGAGAACATAGTCGAAAAACCCGTCCAAGCCCAGCATTTTCATCTCTTCTATGGAAAAGACTTTCTGTGCGTCGGAGAGGAGGGCCAAAGGGTATCCTCCCCGTTTCAGCTCCCTGAGGATGGTGAGGGTTTCTGGAAAGAGCTGGAACCTTTCCCGACTCAGGAGCCTGAATAACTTACAGCAGGATTCTACCATAAAGGGATGGTCCAGACCCTCCTTGTGGAGCACCCGGGAAAAGACCTCTTCCAGATCCACTTCGGGGTAGCGCTCCTTGTCGGATTTCTTCATCCGATCCATCTCCAGCCCCAAAGAGCCCCTGAGCTGATCGCCTGTCACCTTGGCCCCGTAATACTGGAGGTAAAGGGCCAGGATCTTATAAATCTCGTCTTTCCCTTCGTTGGTGAGGATATCTACCAAAGTACCGTAAAGGTCGAAAATCACAGCCCGTATTTTAGACATTCCTTTGCCTCGTGTATTATGGTCTCCCTGTATTCCTGATGGAGCCAGGGGTTTCTTGCTATGCGTAGCAGTCCCAAGGCCATGTATAGGGGTAGTTTACTGATGGTCCTCTCGAAGGTTCCGGGTGTCCCCAGGGTCTGGGAGTAGGTTTTGAGAAAGGCTTCAACGAACGGTTCAGCTTGCCATTTATGGCCTCCCTTCCAAAGGTGATAGTGTTTTAGCTCCGCCGCCGCAAATCCAAGATCCCAGCACCTATCGGCTTCTTTCAGCCTTTCCAGGTCTATGGCTGTCACCCTGTCTCCGAAGAAAAAGAAGTTGGTGGGGGTGGCATCGCCGTGGACCAGGACTTCCTGGTCTTTCGGAGGAGAACTTGCCCACCACCGGGAGGCGTGATTCCTGATGGAGGTTTCCAGTTTGCGGCTTAGGGCTTCTCCTAGGGAGAGGGAAGAGAGGAGTTTTTCTAGATATTCTCGGGCCAGTTGGTAGTTTGCTCCCATCTTCCTTTCGCTTCTGCCGTGGAGACAGGCCATCCACTGGGCCAGTCTCTTCACCTTCTTGTGGAGCCTCTTTTGTTGTCCTTTGGTGATGGCCCTGTCGAGATAGTGGTCTAGATCTTTACCCATGGCCTTTTCCGTGAAGAGCCCGGCCATCAAGTCGGGATTTCTTCCATAGGCCTTGGTGACTCGGAAGTCTCCCCCGTCCATTCCCAGCTTCAACACAGTCATAAGGTTTCGGTACTCCCTCTCCATCCTCCTGGTGGCTGTGTTGGTATCTATTTTCCCCCACTGGAAAAACTTGCCCACCACTTCCATTCCTCCTGTCTCTTCCCGGAAGAGATAGACAGGTTTTTCTGAGGCCAAGACCTTTATCTCTATGGGGCCATAGGGGCCGGGGGCCATCTGGGGAAAGATCTCCTTTTTCAAATACTCTTCCAGGGCTTCTTCCAGGCCTTTGAGAACCATGGGGGGATAGTAAATGAGGAAGTGCCTATTTACAACCTTACATGGTTGTAAGCTTCTTCCCCTTCCTTTACAAAGGGCCTCTTAGGTTGTAGGCTCACAAAAGCTTTTACAGTATCGCCAAAAGGGAGGAGAGGATGATTGTGGATACCCATTCCCAGCTTTGGACCCAGGAGGCCCTGGCAACTTTTCCCGACTTCATGCTGGAGAACTATCAGAAGATGTTTGGCCACCACCTCACCCCTACCATTGAAGACACCATTGAGGACATGGATGAGGCCGGAGTGGATAAGGCCGTTATTGTGGCCGTAGATGCCGAGACCACTTTTGGATTCAAGACCCCAAACGAGCTGGTGGCTCAGGCCGTCCAGAAGTATCCCCACCGGCTCATAGGCTTTGCTGGGGTGGATCCCAGGAAAGGGGTCCTGGCCCTGGAGGAGCTAGAGTATGCTGTCAAGGAGCTGGACCTCAAGGGGCTCAAGTTCATTCCCCACCTGAACGAGCTGAGGACCAACGATCCTCTCTTTTACCCCATCTACGAGTTAGCCCAGGATTTGGGTATTCCCGTCCTTTTTCACACGGGCACCCAGTACCATGACCGAACCCGTTTGCGCTACTGTCATCCCTTGGACCTTGACGATGTGGCCGTGGATTTTCCCAATCTTAAGATCGTGGCCGCCCATTTCGGCTGGCCATGGGTAGGGGATGCCATCGCTTTGGCCATGCGCCACGAGAACCTCTATCTCAACATCGCTGGGTGGGCTCCTAAGCACTACCCTGATCTTCTCATTAAGTACATAAACGGGCCTTTGAAGGATAAGGTTCTTTTTGGTTCTGATTATCCCCTGGTGAGCAGGAAGCGTATCATCACTGAACTCCGGGCCCACAAAGGTCTGAAATCGGAGGTGGTGGAGAAGGTCCTTTCGGATAATCCTGTCAGGTTCTTGGAGCTGGGTTAGAGTATTACCAAGGGCCAGGCTAATAAGGCCTGGCCTTTTTGGCCACAGTTTAAAAGTTCTTGGCGGCGTGCCTACCCAGCACCACTTTAGCCACCTGGGCTGTGCCTGAGCTGGGAATGGTGACCCAGGCGTCTCGGAGTAGGCGTTCTATGGCGAACTCCTTGATCACACTGTATCCTCCATGGATGTCAGCCGCCCAACGGGCGCATTGGAAGGCGGCTTCGCAGGCCACATACTTGGCCATAGTGGCTTCTATGTCCGAGGGCTGCCCTTGGTCCAAGAGGCTGGCGGCCCGATAAGTGAGGAGCCTGGCTGCTTCGGCTTGGGCAAAGATATCGGCTAGGAGGAACTGGATAGCTTGGAGATTGGAAATGGGTTTGCCGTAGAGGACCCTTTCCCTGGCAAATCTGGCAGCCTCCTCCAGGGAAGCATAACAAATGCCCACTGCTACGGCGGCCATGGTGGGCCTGGCCGCCTGGTTGATGGTGGCCAAGACCTGTTTCACTCCGTCTCCCTCTCTGCCCACCAGGTTTTCTATGGGGACCTGGCAGTTCTCCAGGATGAGTTCTCCCGTAGTGGCGCTTCTAAGGCCCATCTTGTTCTCCGTGCGGCCCAGGGAGAAGCCGGGGAAGGAGTTTTCTACGATAAAGACGGCGAAGTCCTTGGGGCCTTCTCCTGTTCGGGCCAGGGTGGCATGGACGGTGGCCACGTGGGAGTTGGAGATGAAGCACTTCCTGCCCGTAACTGTATAGTGACGACCTTCTCTCTTGGCCATGGTTTGGATGCCAGCCACGTCCGAGCCGCCGGTGGGTTCCGTCACGGCCAAGGAGCCCAGAGTTTCGCCTGAGGTGAGCCTGGGGAGGTAATTTCTCTTCTGTTCTTCGGACCCGAAGGTTTGGATGAGATAGGTGCAGACATAGTGGCCTTCCAGGACGAGACCTACCCCGGGGCAGACCTTGGAGATCTCCTCCACGGCAATGGTCTTGGCTACATGACCCATGCCGTTGCCCCCGTATTCAGGGGGGGTAATGATACCCAGGATGCCCATCTTCCCCAACTGGGGGATGATTTCAGGGGCAAAGCCGCCCTGGGACTCCATCTTATCCACTAGGGGGGCGATTTCCCTTTTGGCAAACTCTGCAATGGATTTGCGGAGCAGCGCTTCCTTTTCGCTGAAGCTGAAATCCACCTTTCCTCTCCTCCCTTGGTTTTAGCCATTCCGAAATCAGATTTAGTTTTGTTTATATCCTGGGGGGTTGCCAGTCAACCTGGGAGGGATTGCTGCTTTAGTAAGGTTAGAGAGGATCTGATGGGAGTGGTGGATTGGGAGATGGATCAGATGGCCCGGACAGCGGCAGTCGGATGCGCCGAAGCGCGTGGGGTAAGGTGTGCCCCCTTTTTCCGTCAGGTGCCGAGCCAGGGCACACTCCGTAGCGCTGTCGAGGGGAAGGAGGAAGACGGATTGTATCTCCACGTGGGGCAGGAGGTGGTCTATGTGCCATCTTAGGGATTTGGTTTTCCTGGAGTGGCGGGCGATTCTCTGTCTGAGGCAGGTCTTAGCACGGCCCACATAGCAGTAGGTACCAGGGGGAAAGGGGATGGTCCCCAGTTTGCCTATGGTGATGGTGGTCTCTTTCTCCATGTGGAGAATCAGGATGTAGAAACCATTATTCTTGGCCCAGGGCACCTTTTATCTTCCGCCAGAGCCTGGAGTCCGCTGGAGAGAGGAGGTAGTTCTTCACTTCGTGGGGCCGGACCCAGAGGCATCTCCCTTCCCGGCTTTCCATTTCTCCCCTTTGGGCCAGGGCTTTGTAGGCTATGAGACGGATATGAATGTGGGGATATCTATGTACCACCTCTCCCAGTTTCTCTTTAACCTCTATCTCCAGGTTTAATTCTTCTAAGATTTCCCTTTTCAGAGCTTCTTTCTGGCCTTCTCCTTCTTCCACCTTTCCTCCTGGGAATTCCCATGTACCCTCTAACGTGTCCCCCTTTCGCCTCTGGTGAAGAAGAACCCGATCCTTCCATGTAATCACTCCCGCCACCACGTCTATGGGTCCCTTTCCCATACCATTTGCTCCTGGGACGGTTTTGGTTTATTAGATTAGCCCATGGAGAAAAGAGAGGAAAGGGAAAGGGTAACCCCTCTTCACATTCCTGTAATGGTCAGAGAGGTGGTACATTATCTTGAGCCGTGCAGAGGGGGGATTTTTGTGGACGGCACTCTGGGAGGGGGCGGCCATGCCTTGGCCATCCTGGAGAGCTTGGAACCTAGGCTTTACATCGGCATAGACAGGGATGAAGAGGCATTGAAGGTGGCCGCCGAGCATCTGGCTCTATATAGGGATCGGTTGAGGTTGGTCCACAGCCTTTACAGCCAGGTGGAAGGGATCCTGGAAGAGCTGGCTGTAGAAGATGTTGATGCCTTTCTGTTGGATTTGGGCCTTTCTTCCCTCCAGTTGGAAGGAGAGGGAAGGGGGTTCTCTTTTCATAGGGAAGAACCTCTGGATATGCGCATGGACAGGGAGCAGGATCTTACCGCGGCCCATGTGGTGAACACCTATTCCCAAGGGGAACTGGAGAGGATCTTCAGGGAGTATGGGGAGGAGAGATGGGCCCAAAAGATCGCCAGGAACATTGTGGAGACCAGAAAGAAATTTGCCATCACCACTACTACGGCATTGGCCCAGGTGGTAGAGTGGTCTATTCCCAAGAAGTTTCACCCCAAAAAGATTCACCCAGCCACCCGGGTCTTCCAAGCGTTGAGGATTGAGGTTAATAAGGAGTTGGAAGAGCTGGGAAGGGGGCTGGAGGCGGGTTTGGAGGTGTTGAAGCCCGGAGGAAGATTTTTGGTTATTTCTTTCCATTCTTTGGAGGACGGGACGGTCAAGAGGACCTTTAGAGAATGGGAGAGGGAGGGTCTGGGAGAGGTGATCACCAAGAAGCCTGTCACTCCCTCGGCCGAAGAGGTAGAGGAGAATATAAGGTCCCGAAGCGGGAAACTCAGGGTCTTTCAGAAAGGCTAGGTCCTATGAAGTTACAAGAGGTGTTTCAGGGGCTGGGAATTTCCCTTCCTTCGCATCTAGAGGGCTTGGAGGTAGAGGGCATAACCGACGATTCTCGGGAAGTGAAGCCAGGGTATATCTTTGTCTGTATAAAGGGCTTTGCCACTGATGGCCATCTGCATGCTCCTCAAGCGGTGGAGAAGGGTGCCAGCGTTTTGGTGGTGGAAGGAGATCTGGATTTGCCGATACCCCAGATTAAAGTGGAAGACACCCGACGACTTCTCCCCTATTTGGCTAGGAACTTCTATGGCAGGCCCCATGAGGCCCTCACCCTGATCGGAGTGACGGGGACCAATGGCAAGACCACCGTCACCCATCTCATCACCCATGTGCTGGAGGGGGTGGGAGAAAAGGTCCTTCTCGTGGGTACTGTGGCCTACAAGATGGGGGGAAGAGTGATGAAGGCTGAGAGGACTACCCCTCCACCTTTGGTCCTGTGGAAGCTTCTCAAGGAAGCCCTGGCTAAAGGGATCGGTTATGTGGTTATGGAGGTTTCTTCCCATGCTCTAACCCTGGGCAGAGTGGAAGGCCTTCCATTCCATGTGTCAGCCTTCACCAATCTTTCCAGGGACCATCTGGACTTCCATAAGACCATGGATCACTACTACTGGGCCAAAAAGAACCTCTTTACTCACCAAACCTTGGGACCTTCCCTTATCAACCTAGATGACCCCTATGGTAGAAGGCTGTTGATGGAACTGGACACTGGGGCTGTAGGTTACTCTTTGGAGAGGGAGGCACCTTTTAAGGGTGAGATAGAGGTTTTGAGGGTGGATGGGCTGGTTATGGAGATAAGGGAGCCTCGGGGGCAGTTTGACGTCAGCTCCCCATTGGTGGGGAGGCACAATGCCCTTAATCTCCTAGCGGCCTGGGGTGTCCTCTCCTCTTTGGGGGTGGAACCCAAGGAGATTAAGAGGGGGTTAGAAACCTTCAGGGGAGTTGATGGCCGGCTGGAGCGGGTGGATAATGCTAAAGGGGTGGGAGTTTTCGTAGACTATGCCCATACGCCCGATGCCTTGAAGGTAGTGCTGGGGGCTTTGAGACCTATTACCAGAGGTGAGTTGGTGGTGGTCTTTGGCTGCGGTGGAGACAGGGATCGGGGGAAAAGGTCCCTTATGGGGGCTGTGGTTTCGGAGTTGGCAGATGTTGTGGTGGTAACCTCCGATAATCCCAGGAGCGAAGATCCCATGGCCATTATTCGGGATATCCTGGAAGGGGTTAATGGGGAGGCCTTGGTAGAGCCCCAAAGGGGTAAGGCTATTCGCAAGGCCCTAGTGGGGCGCCAGCCCGGTGATGTGGTCCTCATAGCCGGTAAAGGGCATTAAGACTATCAGATCATAGGAGATGAGGTTTACCCCTTCAGTGATAAGAAGGTGGCCGAGGAGGTGATGGAGGACCTGGGATGGCGCTGACACTGGGGCGGTTGGTTCAGAGTATGGGGTGGAGCTATCTGG
>JAJSAC010000060.1 GCA_024274915.1 Thermodesulfobacteriota bacterium | reverse complement strand
GACTTCTACCAGCTCTCACCAGCTCCACCATCTGCCTTCTGAACTCCGGTGGGTAGGGCTTTCGTGTCCTTGGCATAGTTAACACCTCCTGAAGTTAGTATGCAGGTGTCCACTAAAACGGGTCAACTCCATTCTCTACTTGGGCCATTTCGTCGGACAGAGCACCTCTAATCCCACTTGGTAGGACGCCTATCATACGCCCGGTTTTGGGATTCACCTGGAACCATGCGTACATGGCGTAGATTGGTCTGTTGTTTTTGTAAAAGACTACAGGATTTTGTGGAATTATAATCCTCCAGTCTGGGTTTTCTTTAAGGAAATTCTTTATTTCTCTTTGTGCTGAAGGCCAAAGCTGGTTGCATTGGTTAATATTATCTGAGTTTTGAGCATCGAACTTGAGTATTCGGTTCTTCGAGTTTCGCGTTGCTCTGTTTTTCTCCATTTGCGAAAAGACCACAGAAGCAGTGATGACCCTTCGGGTTCCTTTGGTTGCTTGGTATATGACTTCACCTTCGGTTATGTCATTCCATATTGAGCGGGCTGCCTGAAAGCCATTGGGGTATTTCCCTTCTGCAGAGATTTCGTCAAGCAATACGTCGATGCTGTAGACGGGTATCATTTTTGATTTGGCTTCCTCTTTCTCCCCGGCTATCTCTTTGCTCACCTCCTCCAGTGCGCCGCCAAACAAACCTCCTCCTCTTCTCCTTTTGGGTGTTTTGGCCTTTTCAGGGACATCTAGCCATTCCTCGGCTACCAGTATGAGCCTTGGTGTTTTATAGCTCGCCTTTACCTGAAAGAGGCTTTCTAGTTCTTTAGTTTTAGCATCTGTTTGCACCGCGTAGTTCATAGCGAGTCTGTGGGTCCTCCAAAGCGCTTTCTTCAAAGGCCAAAGAGGTGGCTTTACATCCTTCAAGGAAGAGGGCAGGTCTTTGGTGGTCACGAAATTCTGTAGTATTAGAAGGTGATATACATTTTTGGCGTTTGTGCTTCTGCTGCCAACTGGGCGGTTTCTACTGAAGAGGAGGCTTCGTTTTGTCATAGACTCTTCATAACCTTTCAAAGTCGCTACCAGCTCTAGGAAGTTCATTTGCTCCACAGGTACTGACACCGAAACAATTTTACCCCCAATACTCACAGCCGGATAGAGGTGGCTGCCCTTCTTCTGAAAGAACACCCATAACTTTGAAACAGGCCCTGAGAGCTTCTCCGTGGCTAAAGCCTCTTGTTTTTCTGGTCCTCCTGACATCTGCCATCTCAACCCCACCGTCAGTCTTTCGTATCCATCGGCCCTCACGTAAAGAAAAACAACGAGAAAGAGACTCAACAGAACCACCACAAGAAAACGTCCAATGCTCTTAATACCCATAGCAATGCCCTCCTCTTCCTAGTTCATCACCATGTCAGGCAAAGCATGCGGACAGTCTATCATCGAGTTTTAATGCAAAGAGCTAGATGGCAACGGCTCAGGTAGGTTAGAACCAGTTCCCGAAGGTAAAACCCTCGCTCTGCCCTTACCATCATGTGAAGACAGCTTCTGCCATGCTCTCAGATATATTTCTCCGGGTTCCTCCATCCATGTAATAAAGATTCTGCCTGAGTCATCTGCCGCAATGTCTGGTTTTCCAAGCAGATAAAAAGGAGTCCTGGACGTATTACTTATCCCTCCGTCGGTAGCCGACCCCTCCAGTTGCACCCATTCCTTCCCATCCCACATCCTCAGATGTATTTCGCTGTTTTTCTTATTCACCTCCTCCAGCCACGTTACATAAACCCTATTTTCTGAATCAATTACCAATCCACATGCCAGAGAACTTTTAGTTGTCTTGCTTATTCCTCCACCAGTGGCTGACCTCCCCAGCTGCATCCATCTCTTACCATCCCATACCTTCAGATATATCTCGCTGTTCCCCTTGCTCACCTTCTCCGTCCATGCTATGTACACTTTATTATGAGAATCTATCGCTATACTGGGTGTGTAGGAATCCCAAATGCTCCCGCTTATCCCTCCACCACTGGCTGATCTCCCGAGCTGCGTCCATCCCATACCTTCATATATATCTCACCGTTCCCTTTGCTCACCTTCTCCGTCCATGCTACGTACACATCGCCTGTCCGCCCCGTCTTTACGTCCGGTGACCGCGAATACTTGGCAGTGCTACTTACACCCCCACCAGCAGCAGACCTTCCAAGTTGTCCCCACCTCTTTCCGTCCCACATCTTCAGGTATATCTCGCTCTTCCCCTTTCCCACCTCTTCCCATGCGACATAAACCCTACCTGAACTGTCTACGGCTACGCATGGGGCATACGAGAGACCAGAGGTGTTACTTACGCCTCCTTTGGTAGCCGAACCGCCAAGCTCTACCCATTTCTCTTTGGGCGACTTCAGCGTCACCTCCCTCTTCACCCGGACAAAAGCTCTTTTAAGCCCTTCAGTGTCCTTGGCATTGAAATAGCGACCTCTGCCCCCTTTAGCGATACATTCCAATTGCCTTCTCTCCTCACCTGAGACATCAAACCCCACCACATGGATCTTTAGTCCCACTCCTGCTGCTGCCAGTTTCTTTGCTGCCTGACAGGGATCTCCGCCACAGGTCTCCTTGCCGTCAGAGACCAAGACCACATAGTTGTTCTGCCCCTTGAGCGAGGCAAAGAGGGGTAGGGACTGCTCCAGGGAGTAGGTGATAGGGGTCTTGCCCTTGGGCTGGATGGTCTCTATCCGCTTTGCCAGCTTGCTAGGATCGTTAGGGCCAATGGGAACTAAAAGCTCTACATCCCTGCAGTTCCCCTCAGATCTGTGGCCATAGACCATGATGCCCACATTGGTATCCTCGGGCAGATCTTTCAGCAGAGATACCAATACCTTTTTGGCCGTGACTATCTTGGGAACACCATCCACCTGGCCCCACATGGAATTGGAACCATCTAAAATGAAGAGAACATTGGACGATGCGCCAGAAGCTGATGTGAGCAGGGCCACGGCAGAGAACACCACCACCACAGCCAAAAGATGACAGAAGCACCTTTTCATAAACCACCCCCCCTCAGGGACTTATTCTCTTAAAGAAGAGCGTATGAAACAGGAACTCCCAGTCAATAACGTAGTTTGTAATCGGATACCAGACACAAAAGTTGAAGTCAAATTGCGTCTCTCATACCACTGACAAAATAGCCATAACTTCCTAGAACAATTAGGCTAGCTATAGTAGGCGATAGAAACGCCATCAGACAAATTGCATTAGAAACTAAAGCCTAGTCAAGAAATGGAGCCTAACCCTGTAGCAAGTTTAAGCCCTACGAATAGAAAAAACCAGACTGGTCATATAAACAAGATCCAATTGCAGGCACTTTAAAAATCTTTAGGAGGCTAAAAATGAAAGTTGTAGCCATCAACGCCAGTCCCAGAATGGACAAGGGAAACACCGCTCTGATCCTCAACCCCTTTCTGGAAGGCATGAAAGAGGAAGGAGCAGAGGTAGAGTTGTTTTACACTAAAAAGCTGAAGATCAACCCCTGTCAGGGGGAGTTCATCTGCTGGCTCAAAACCCCGGGTAAGTGCTTCCAACAGGACGACATGCAGACCCTCCTGCCCCTCATGGCCCAGGCTGATGTATGAGTCCTGGCCAGTCCCGTCTATGTGGACGGTATCACCGGCCCTTTGAAAAACCTTCTGGACCGCATCATACCCCTGGGGGAACCCTTCTTCGAACTCAGGGACGGCCACTGCCGTCATCCCGGCAGAAAAGGGGCCAAAGGAGGCAAGCTGGTCCTGGTCTCCAACTGCGGCTTCTGGGAGATGGACAACTTTGATCCCCTTCTGGCCCACATGGAGGCCATGTCCAAGAATGTGGGCAGGGAGTTCGCCGGGGCCCTGCTTAGTCTCCACGGACCGGTGTTGAAGGCCATGCTGGACCAGGGGTATCCCGTGGAGGACGTCCTGGAAGCCGCCAGAGAAGCAGGGAGACAACTGGTCCAGAAAGGTGAGATGGACCCCGGTACCCTGGCCACTGTGAGTCGGGAGCTCATTCGGAAATCTTCAGAAAGATCATGGCCCCGGTAAAAGAAGGGCGGTAGTTCACAATTTGAGAACCACCGCCCCATGAAGAAGGGAGGTATGGACAAACAACATCACCTGCCATACGCCCTCATCTCCTGGTCCACAGGGTAGTCGGGGATTACATGGACCCCATCGTAGTAAACCTTCAGGTGGGCCACGATCTTACCCTCCACGGCCAGGGGCACTACCCAACAGGCCTCGGGTTCCCGATACTCAGCCCCGGTAAGGACTTGGAGCTTGGCTATGATCCCCGGTAGCTCCCTTTTCACCTGCTCCACAGGCACAGTGACACTGTAGACCCTTAGCTTGTATCCCTTGGGCAGAAGAACACCGTCCACGGGGCTGAACTCCAGAGCCCCTACGGCCACTCCTTGGTATAGGATGGCCGCCTTCACTACCACCTCCCCAGCAGGGGCCTTCATGATCCACACGGGTCCCGGTGTAAAGAGGGTCCTGGCCGCCTTGGCCGTCTCTACGGCCTGAAAGGCCTTTTGCAGGAAATCGGGAGGCAAAGCAGCAGGAGGCACAGGAGGTCCTCCAGGAGGAAGGGGAGCCGTTCCTGGAGGACCAAGAGGAGGAACTCCAGACCCTCCAGGGGGAGGGGCACCGGATCCAGGAGGACCAGAGGAGGAAGCCACAGTGGGCGGCGAAGCCAATTGCTGACCTCCCTGAAAAACCTGGGCCATCCTTTCACCCTGATTCAACAGGGGCGGACCTTGCCGGGCTGCTGCCATAACCGCACCTCCTAAAAAGAGTAATCCCAAAATCCAAATCGTCAGACTCTTCATCCCTACTCCTCCCCCCCTCTTCTCAAATCCCTAAGAGCCCTCTCCAACCGGGCCACTGCCCTTTCCAGAGCCTCCACCCTCTTTTCCAGTTCTCTGAGCCCTCCGTCTTCATCACTCCCAAGGGTCTTCTTTACCCTGACACTCAGCGCTCCGGTAAAGAGGAAAACCACCAACACCGCCAAAAGGAGAACTAGGATACACCCAATCCACGGCCCTATCCCGGGACCTAATAAAAGCGGTCCCCCTGGCGCTGGAGGAGAGCTACATCCCCACAAAAACAACAGCAAAGGCCCCCAGAAGAAAGCCCTATGTTTTTCCATCCATCACCTCCTGAGAGCATCCCCTCCATAGGGATCCTCCCAGGGTAAAGATAACCATCAGAAATGAAGGAAGACTGAAGAAAACCTTAAGAAATTCTGAAGATTAGAGGCTTCCTCTCAATCCTCTTGAGGACCATCCAGAGGAAAAAAGAGAGTGAAACGGGTACCATGGCCTGGCTCGCTCTCCACCTGGACCCTGCCCCCGTGAGCCTCTACCATAGCCTTTACCAGGGTAAGGCCCAGACCCGTGCCCCCTGCCTCTTTCCCCCTCATTCCCTGATAGAAAGGTTCAAAAATATGGGGCAGATCCTGGGAATGAATACCCTCTCCCCCGTCGGCAATCCAAATCTCCAACCACCCATCCCCCTGGTTCCAGCCCAAGGAAATGGAATCTCCTTCCCTGGTATGCCTCACAGCGTTATCCAGGAGGTTATTAAGCATCTGCTCCAACATCCCCAAATCCAGCTCTGCAGCGAGAGAGGGACCCTTTTCCAGGGAAAGAGCCCGTCCCTGAGCCAAAAGGGCAGCTTTCTCCATATAAGACGAGAAAAAGGTCTCCAGATCCGCCAGCTCTTTCTTCACATGGGAAGAGAGATCGAGACGGGAAAGATCCAAGAGCTCCTCACAAAGACGGGAGAGGCCCTTGGCCTCCCGGTACATGTTCTGCATCAACCCAGCCGAAAGGGTCGGGTCGTCCTGGGCCCCCCTCATGAGTACCTCCAGAGAACCCAAAAGAACTGTCACTGGAGTGCGAAGCTCATGAGCGGCATTAGCCACAAACCTCTTCTGAGCCGCAAAAGACGCCTCTATCCTCTCTACCATATGGTCGAAGGCCTGGGCCAATTCTCCCACTTCGTCCCGACGATGGGGCAGATTCACCCGTTGACCCAGGTTTCCCAGGGCAATGGCCCTACAGGTGGAAACCATGCGGGTGAGATCCCCCAAAACAGACGTGGTGAGGAAAAGCCCCAAGGCAGCCCCCACCAATAAAGCCAGGCCTATCCCAACGATGAGCACCAGACGCTGGCGGAAAAGGATTTTATCCACCGGAGTCAGAAGGGTACTAAGCTGCACAACCCCCAAAATCTCCTCACTCCCCGGTGCCCACCTTAGGGGAATGAAAAGCACCAGGAGATGGCGCCTATTTAGCCACGTGGTGTAGTTCACCTCATTCTCGCCGGCCAAAGCCCGCCGGTAATAAAAGGGCTGAGGAGACGGAGCTTCGGGCTCCTCGGGAAGCCTCCTGCCCACGGCCAAAACCCTACCCTGCCTGTCCAGCACCAGAGCCACCGTATCCCGGGAAGTAAGATCCCTGGCCAGAAAAGATGCTATCCTCTCCAGATCTATAGAATTCCTGGTCTTGGGAGGAGACTGCCCCCAAAGGGGAGGCATAAACTCCGCCGGATAGAGCCAATGCTCTATCACGGGTTTGGCCTGGGCCCTGATCCTTTTGGCCGTCGCGTCGAGGAGAAAGCTCCGAGTGTTCAGATAAAGCACCCCTCCCAAAAGGCAGAGAACCACTGCCAGAAGCCCCCCATAAAGGAGTGCTAACCGGGTTTTGAGGGAAAGGCTATGCCAAAATGAGTCCCTCATGTCTCTGGATAGAAGGCGTAGCCCACGCCGTATATGGTCCTGATGAGACGGGGTGGCCGATCCCCAATTTTACTCCTGAGATGGCTCACATGAACATCCACCACATTGGTGTCCCCCACGTATTCATAACCCCAGAGGCGATTGAGGAGGGTCTCCCGGGTAAAGACCCGCCGGGGGTGCCTCATAAAGAGCTCCAAGAGAGCAAACTCCGTGGGAGTGAGTCGAACAGGCTTACCACCCTTGGTGACTTCTCTGGTCTCCACATTGAGCATTAGGTCGCCTGCCGACAGCACCACAGCCTCGCTCTTTTTACCGCTACGCCTAAGGAGGGCCCTGACCCTTGCCAACAATTCGTCAAAGCTGAAAGGCTTGGTAAGATAGTCATCGGCTCCCAGGTCCAGCCCCCTTACCCGATCTTCTATCTCCTTCTTGGCCGTAAGCATGAGAATGGGCACATCCCAACCCCTGGACCTTATGCGTCGACAAACTTCAAATCCGTCTACATCGGGAAGCATGATATCCAACACCACCACATCCACTCCCCCCTCTTGGAGACGATCCAAAGCTTCCCTCCCCCCCTGGACGGCTATCACCTCATAACCCTCATAAGTGAAGCCCACCCTCAACATCTCCATAATGGCCCTCTCGTCTTCCACCACCAGAATGGTCCCCCTATTAGAAACCCAAAAAGACTCTTTGGTCCCCTGAAAAGGTCTATCAGCCATGGCTCCCCCTTACCCCCCTCAAATCTATGCCCCTCCCTGACTCCAGGTCAAATCCCAAGCCTTGCCTCCCAGAGAAAAACAAGGAATAATTAATAACCTTAAAATATTATAGACAAAGGAGGAAAACATGAGCCTAAAAGGCACCAAGACAGAGAGGAACCTGCTAACGGCCTTTGCCGGCGAATCCCAGGCCCGGAACCGATACACCTACTACGCCAGTCAGGCCAAGAAAGAGGGCTATGTCCAGATCTCGGCCATCTTCCAAGAGACGGCAGACCAGGAAAAAGAGCACGCCAAGAGGCTCTTCAAGTTACTGGAGGGTGGAGAGGTGGAAATCTCCGCTGCTTTCCCTGCCGGAGTGATAGGCACCACCGTAGAGAACCTGAAAGCGGCGGCGGACGGGGAGAAATACGAGCACAGCACCATGTACCCCGAGTTCGCTAAGATAGCCCGGGAAGAGGGCTTCGACGAAATTGCCGACGTCTTCATGGCTATCGCCGTAGCGGAGCAATTCCACGAAAAACGCTATCGTGCCCTGGCTGCCAACATAGAGGCTGGCCGGGTCTTCAAGCGGGATGAAGAAGTGATCTGGCGTTGCAGAAACTGCGGTTACATCCACGTGGGCAAAGAGGCACCCGCAGAGTGCCCCGCCTGCGCCCACCCCCAGGCCCACTTCGAGCTGTTGGCAGAGAACTGGTAAACGAAAAGGGGCTGCCTCCCGGCAGCCCCACTAAACAGCTATGAAGTACACCATCTATTCATACTCTTCAACAGCTTTCTCCCACCAAGCGAATTCTTCCGGAAACTTCTTATAGTTTTTATCAAACCAATGAACAACCCTGGGACGTGTCTTGAATTTGGCAATTTCCTTGTGCTTTCTACGCGTGTTCGGATTCAGGTCTTGAATCTATGGCAAGCATATATTGCGGTCCTCCCCAAACCCACCTTCCCAAAGCCCCATCAACTGTAAACTTTCAAAACTTTTCATGACATACATGAAAGCCGTATTCAAAAGCCATAATCTTTAACCATAACCAAAACCCTTTGGAGACAACTTGCGACCTGGACCTCTCCCTGGGAGAACTGGAGATGCCGAGAAACAATTAGAAAGTCCAGGGTTCTAGGTTCCTTTTAAGGCCTTAGCCCTTAGCCCCTAGCCCTCACTCTCTCACTCCCCCTACTGGTTCTTTTCTTCACAATCCCTGGTATAAAAAAGGGGTCCTGGCAGCGTCCTACTTTCCCACCACCTCGCGATGGCAGTATCATCGGCGCTGGGGGGCTTAACTTCCGTGTTC
>JAJSAC010000059.1 GCA_024274915.1 Thermodesulfobacteriota bacterium | reverse complement strand
TGATAGCTCATAGCTCGTAGTTCATGGGTCATAGCTCATGGTTGCTATCAGCCATGAGCCATCAGCTATCAGCCATGGGCAAGGGAGGAATGCCCCGCCCTTTCACTTGTTGGAAAGAAAAAATCCAGGATTCTGAACATGATGCCTTTACCAGGAAGGGAATTTTGGGGGAAGTCCTGGGTGGCCATTGCCCTTTTCTACCAGTTCCGGGGGTGTTATTGTATCAATGTGGAAAATCCCCTCCAATGATAAGGGGAATCTGTGTAGCCGAGGGAACAGGTGGAAGGGAAGGATCGGAAAGACTTTAGGGTCGATGAGAAAGGGCGATTTTATTGGAGAGGACAGGAGGTGAACCATCCCTTGGTGAAGAGGTACCTTTTATCCCTCATGGATAGAGACGAATACGGGGTGTGGGTGAGGAACCGGTGGCAGAAGCTTGGGGTGGAGATGGAGGGCACCCCATTTTACGTGGAGGCCCTCAGGGAGGAGATGAAAGGTGGGGATGTGCAGCTAAAGGCCATCATCAATGATGGGACCCAGGAAATCCTGGACCTATCCAACCTCAGAATCGCCCCCGACAACAAGGTTTATTGCAAGATAAAAGGGGGAAAGTTTGAGGCTTTGTTCACCCTTTCTGCCTATTGGCAATTGATGAGATATTTGGTGGAGGAGGAAGGCCGATACTACCTGGAACTGGGATCCAGGCGGTATCCGTTGAAGTAGGGAATGAAAAAAAGGATCTGGAGGTTGATCATGAAAGTGAGAAAGGCGGTCTTTCCTGTAGCAGGTTGGGGTACCAGGTTTCTACCGGCCACCAAGGCCATGCCCAAAGAAATGCTTCCTTTGGTGGATAAGCCCATCATCCAATATGTGGTGGAGGAGAGTTTGGCTTCCAACATCAGGACCATCATAATGGTGACGGGGCGGGCCAAGAGGGCCATTGAGGACCATTTTGATATTTCGTTTGAACTGGAGCTGGTCCTCAAGTCTCAGGGTAAAGAGGCCCTGCTGAGGGAGATACGTCGTATAGCTATGATGGCTGATACGGTGTATGTGCGTCAAAAGGAGCCTCTGGGACTGGGCCATGCCATCCTATGTGCCAGAGAGGCTGTGGGAGATGAACCTTTTGCCGTCCTCTTGGGGGACGATGTCATTTACGACCCCGAAAAACCTACCTTGGCCAGGATGCTGGAGATCTACGAGAAGTACAACCGGCCCGTAATAGCCCTTAGGGAGGTGCCCAGGGAACAGGTCACCCGCTATGGCATAGTGGGGGGCAAGATCCTGGATGATGGTGTGGTGGAGATCAAAAGTATGGTGGAGAAGCCCAGCTTGGAGGTGGCCCCTTCCAATTGGGCCATTATTGGGCGGTATGTTCTGCCCCCTGAAATTTTCGGTTATATAGAGGAGACCAAGCCCGGTCCTACCGGAGAGATTCATCTCACAGATGCCCTATCCAGGCTATTGAGCGATGGCCCTGTTTATGGCTATCTCTTTCCAGGAACCTACCTGGATTGTGGCGAGAAGTTGGGTTACCTGAAGGCCGTTGTCCATTACGCCATGCTCCGGGAAGATCTAGCTCCAGCACTGAGAGAGTTTATAAGGGGGATCCTGGACTAGGTTGAAGGTTTCCCTTTTCGATTACCCTCTTCCCCAGGGGCTCATAGCCCAGGAGCCCCTGCCCACGAGGGATGAGTCTAGGTTATTGGTGGTGAGGAGAGGGGATGGCAGCCTCTCCCACCACCGATTTTATGAATTGCCCTTTTTGCTGCCTGATGACACCTTTTTGGTGGTGAACGATGCCCGGGTGATACCTGCTCGCCTGTGGGGTGCGAGACCTACGGGTGGGAGGGTGGAGGTCTTTCTGGTGAGGGAGGAGGGGAGTGGGGTGTGGAGGTGTCTGGTGAGGCCAGGAAGGAGAACGCGTCCAGGGGATAAGATCCTCTTTTCCGGTGGTCGTTGGTGGGGAGAGGTCCGGGAGGTTTTTCCCACAGGGGAGCGACTCGTTACCTTCCACGGTCCCGGAGGGGTGGATCGCCTCTTGGACGAGGCGGGCCAGGTTCCCTTGCCTCCGTACATCCGTCGTCAGCCCCGGCCCGAGGATAAGGAACGTTACCAGACGGTTTATGCCAGCAAGAAGGGGGCTGTGGCTGCACCCACGGCGGGACTTCACTTCACACCTAGAGTACTGGGAGCTCTGAAGGAGAGGGGCATAGAGGTTTTTCCCATCACCCTTCATGTGGGGCCCGGTACCTTTAGGCCTGTAAAAGTAGAGGAGGTGGAGGCCCATAAGATGGAAGAGGAGTATTATGAGATTTCTCCTGAGGTGGCCAGTAGGATTGAGGGGGCGAGAAGGGAGGGACGGAGGCTTTTGGCTGTGGGCACTACGGTGACCCGGGCCTTGGAGAGTGCTGCCGACAAGGAGGGGCAGTTGGTGAGGCTTTCGGGATGGACAGACCTTTTCATCTATCCCGGTTACAGGTTCAAGGTGGTGGATGCCCTTCTCACCAATTTTCATCTGCCCCGATCCACCCTTCTCATGTTGGTTTGCGCCTTTGGTGGACGGGAACTGGTGATGAGGGCCTACCAGGAGGCTCTGGAAAAGAGGTATCGTTTTTACTCCTATGGTGATGCCATGTTGGTGATGTAGGAGGGGTGGGGTGAGGAAAGTTGGGTGGCTGATTCTGCTCTGCTTTCTTTTTCCCTCTCAACTTCGGGGAGGAGAGGTAAGGGTTTTCTTTAGCCCCCGGGGTGGGTGCGAGGAGGCCATCCTGGCCCAGTTGGATGGGGCCCGGAGGTATATCCATGTGGCCATGTACGCCTTCACGAGCCGGTATCTGGCTCAGGCTCTGGTCCGGGCCAGGGAGAGAGGGGTGGAGGTGAAGGTGGTCCTGGATGGCTCCTTCCAGGAGGAGAGTGAATACTCCAAGGGGGACTATCTCAAACGTAAGGGGATTCCCGTGAAACTGGTCACCCCTGTGGTGATGAGGGGGATGAAGGTGATCAAGGGCCTCATGCATCACAAGTTCGCCGTGATAGACCACCGGGTAGTCATCACGGGTTCCTACAACTGGACGGCCCGGGCCGAGAGGGTGAACTATGAGAACCTCTTGATCTTCGTGGACTCCCCTGGGCTGGCCGAAGCCTATGAGAGGGAGTTTGAAAGGCTGTGGAAGTAAAGCTGGCGTGAGACGTAAATCGTGAAAGGTGAAAGCTAAGGGGCTATGGCGAAAGGCAAAGGGCGAAAGGGAAGGAGACAGGGGAGTAGGGACAGATGGGGGTATAGGCACCTTTGGGGGTTGTTTCTCTTCCTTGTGGGAGTCTTGGCCTACTACCACTTTTCTCCTTTGCTGAAGGGGTCCATACCAGAGCCCCACGGACATGAAGGCCCCTTTTCTGTGGGCGTGGTGAGGGTGGCTCCCATGCCCGTCCATGAGGCCATGTCTGCTGGCCTGGACGGGGTGTTGGTTTGGCTGGAAGGTCCTTTGGAGAGGGAGAAAAAGACGAAAGGGGGGACCCTCCTTTTGTGGGTGGGTGGGTTCAAGGTGGTGGTTTACCCTTTCCTCTCCCGGGAGATGGGAGGAAGGGGATTAGGCCCGGGTGCCAGAGTAAGGGTGGTGGGGGTGCTCAGAAATCACCCCCGCTATGGCTGGGAAGTGGTGCTCAGGCGCCCTTCGGACCTGGTGCCAATCCCACCCTCTTCTTGAGGTCTGTTACCTCCTGGAAGGTGAGATGGCGATAGCGGCCTTTTGGTAGGTCTTCCAGGGTGATGTTGCCCATGGCCACCCTGACCAGCGAGATCACGGGATGGCCGATGGCCTGGAACATGCGCCTGATCTGGCGTTTTCTGCCTTCCCTTAAGATCACTTCCAGCTCTGTTTCCTTTCCCTTGGATTTGATCACCTTGATCTGGGCGGGGGCGGTCTTCCTGTAAAGGCCTTTTCTCTTCTCATCCTCCAGCCTAACGCCCTTGCGGATCCTCTCAAGTTTTTTCTCAGGTGGAGCTCCCTTCACCTTCACCAAATACCTTTTCTCCACGTGGTACTTGGGATGCATGAGACGGAAGGCTAGCTCCCCATCGTTGGTGAGGAGAAGTAACCCTTCCGACTCTAGGTCCAGCCTTCCCACAGGATATACTCTGGTTTTGAGGCTCTTTAGGAGTTCTATGACGGTGGGTCTTCCTTCTTGGTCCTCTACGGCGGTGATGTAGCCTCTGGGTTTGTTTAGGATGACGTAGGTGAAGGGCTGGGGGGTCACCACAGAGCCATCCACCTCTACTTTGTCCTTTTCGGGGTCTATTTTGACGCCCAGCTCCTGGACGGTCTGGCCGTTTACCGTGACGCGGCCTTGGAGGATAAGATTCTCGCTCTCCCTCCGGGAAGCCACGCCGCATCTAGACAGGTATTTATGGAGTCTCTCCATCATGGGGTAGAGGGGGATGGTTGCCAGGTTGAATGAAGCCGCCTGATACTACCAGTTTTATCCCTTCTTCCACACTCATCTCCAGGGGGATCACCTCTTCTTCGGGTACCACTATCATGAGCCCTGAGGTGGGGTTGGGGGTGGTGGGTATGAAGAGAGTCAAGGAAGGGGTAGGAAAATGGGTTTTCAACTCCCCTTTGGCTTGGTTGGTGACAAAGGCTATGGACCAAACCCCTTTTCGGGGATACTCCACCATGACCACCCTTTTGAAGGTGGTGGCGGAGGAGGTGAAGATCACCGTCTCCACCAGCTGCTTGGCTGAGGTGTAGAGGCCGCGGATGAAAGGGATGTGTTCTAAGACCCGTTCTCCCAAGCGGAAGATCTTCTTTCCCAGGATGTTGGTGGTAAAAAAACCTACCAGGAGAATGAAGAGAAGGGTGAGAACAAGCCCCATGCCTGGGACGTGTTTCAAGTATTGGGGAGGGGTGCCCAGTTTTCTCAGCAGATCGAAGAGGATGGGTATGATCACCCTGTCCACTTTATTCACGATGAAGGCCACAGTGAAGAAGGTGAAGAAGAGGGGAACAAGGACGGCCAACCCTGCTAGGAAGGCCGTCCTTATACGATTTCTCAGTTTTTTCATGATGGGTTACTTCTTCTTCACCCCCAAAAAGCCTTGCGACTTTTCGGGGACCCTGTGCTTTCTTGCCACCACCGATAGAGGGAGTCCCCAGATTTTGCAGAAGCCCTCTCCCGCCCTATGCTCAAAGATGTCAGCAGCGTCGTAAGTGGCCAGTTCGTAGTCGTAGAGGGAGTGGGGAGACTGCCTGCCCACTGGAATACACTGGCCTTTGTAAAGCTTGACCCTGGCGGTTCCAGTGAGCCTCTCCTGGGTTTTGTCAATGAAGGCGTCCATGGCTTCCCTCAGGGGAGAGAACCACAGGCCGTAGTAGACCAACTCGGCATACTTCACTGCTAAGTGTTCCTTGAACCGGAAGGTCTCCCTATCAAGACAGAGGTGCTCCAATTCTTTGTGGGCGGTGTAAAGGATGGTGGCGCCGGGGGCCTCGTACACTTCCCTGGACTTGATACCCACCAGCCTGTTTTCAACCATATCCACCCGACCTACTCCGTACTGGCCGCCTACCTCGTTGAGCTTTAGCATGAGGGATACGGGGTCCATATTCTCGCCGTTTAGAGAGACGGGTTCTCCTTTCTCAAATCCGATCTCCAGGTAGATGGGCTCGTCGGGGGCTTCTCGGGGATTCTTGGTGATGAGGTAGGCATCTTCTGGAGGCTCAGCCCAGGGATCTTCCAGAATGCCACACTCGATGCTGATGGACCATATGTTCAGGTCTATGGAGTAGGGTTTGTCCTTGCTGACGGGAACGGGGATATCGTGTTTCTGGGCATACTCTATCTCCTCGTCTCTGGACTTGAACTCCCACTCCCTCACTGGGGCCAGGCACTTCAGATCTGGGTTGAGGGCCATAACAGACGCTTCGAAACGCACCTGGTCGTTGCCCTTGCCCGTTGCGCCATGGGCTACGGCGTCTGCTCCTTCTTTTTCTGCCAGCTCTACCAGATACTTAGAGATGATGGGCCTGTTAAGGGCCGTCCCCAAAGGATATTTCCCTTCATAAAGGGCCTGGGCCTTGAGGGCCTTGAAGCAGTAATCCCTGAGAAACTCCTCCTTAAAGTCATAGATGTGGATCTTGCTGGCCCCTGTGGCCAGGGCTTTTTGGCGTACCTCTTCCATGTCCTCCTGTTGCCCTACGTCGGCAGAGAAGGCGATGACCTCGCAGCCGTAGTTGTCTATGAGCCAGCGGATGATGACGGATGTGTCCAGTCCTCCCGAATAGGCCAACACCACCTTTTGGGGTTTTTCCATGGCTTTTCCTCCTTATATCTGCTCCAGAAGCATGAGCATGAGGGCCTTCTGGAGATGTAATCTGTTTTCTGCCTGGTCCCACACCGCAGAGCGGGGACCGTCAATCACTTCGTCCACCACCTCCTCTCCTCGGTGGGCTGGTAGGCAGTGCATGAAGATGGCTCTCGGGCCTGCTATCTCCATGAGCTGTGGGGTGACTTGGTAGGGGGCGAGGGCCCGAATCCTTTCTTCCCTTTCCCTGTCCTGTCCCATGCTCACCCATACGTCGGTGTAGACGACCTGGGCTCCCTCGACCGCCTGGGTGGCATCGTGGGTTATTTGGACCCGGGCCCCCTCCCTCTGGGCGGTTTCCAGAGTGTCCTGGGGGGGCTCGTAGCCCGGTGGAGTGGCCAGGACTACCTCCAGGTTGAGCCTGGCGGCCAGGTTTATCCAGGAGGCCGCTACGTTATTTCCGTCTCCAACGAAGGCCACCTTTATGCCCCGCCAGTTACCTAGGGTTTCTTGGATGGTCACCAAGTCAGCCAAGACCTGGCAGGGATGGAAGCGGTCGGACAGAGCGTTGATGACGGGGATAGAGGCGTGAGTGGCGAATTCTTCTATGGTTTCATGTCGGTATGTTCTTAAGGCTACGATGTCGAGGTATCTGGAGAGGACTCTGGCGGTGTCGGCAACGGTTTCTCCCCGTCCTATCTGGAGTTCAGAAGGGCTCATGAAGATCACTTCTCCTCCCAGTTGGTACATGCCTGCCTGAAAGGAGACCCTGGTCCTGGTGGAGGGCTTTTCGAAAAGGAGCCCTAAAGTCTTACCTACCAGGGGTCTGTGGGGTATACCCCTGTTCCCAAGGTCCTTCAGTTTGAGAGACCAATCTACGAGATGGAGTATCTCTTCCTGGGATAGGTCCAAAATGGACAGCAGATCCTTTTCCATTCTCCCTTTCCTTCTCTAAAAGTATCTGCTAATTAGAACGCCTCATTCCCCTTTGTCAATCTGGAGGGATAGGGGTGAAAATAGAAAAGGCCACTCTTAAAGACGCTCCGCAGATACATAGACTTATCAACTCCTATGCAGGCGAAGGCTTCCTTCTTCCACGTTCTCTTATGGAGATATATGAGTCTATCAGGGACTTCTTTGTAATAAAGGAGGGGGATAGGGTGGTGGCTACAGCTGCCCTCAAGGTTGTGTGGGAGGACTTGGCGGAGATCCGATCTGTATTGGTCTCTAACGAATATAAAGGGAAGGGATGGGGTAGGGCCCTTATAGGGGCCTGTATCAGGGAGGCCAAGGAACTGGGAGTTGAAAGGGTTTTCGTTCTCACCAATTCGCCGGGTTACTTCTTTCGCCTGGGATTCAGGCTTGTGGACAAGCGGAAGCTTCCTCACAAGGTGTGGTCTGATTGTTTGAAGTGTCCCAAGTTTCCAGATTGTGATGAAGTGGCCATGATATTGACATTGGAAGACTTGGCCCCGCAGCAGAGAAGAGGCCTTAGTGGGTGAAGCGCTTTTTGTCCATTATGGGCCCTTAGATATGTTATACCAGTGTTATATATGTGTGACAAGTATTAATAGAATTAGCAAAAAAAGGTTTATATTTATTCTACTATTGTCATCATATTATCAATCAACCTTTCCATAAAAAGGGTTCGTATAACTCGGTGAATATAAATATATTTAACTTTTTGTGAGTTTTTTCTCTAGTAGTCCCTTGTATATCAATATGTTATGTTCGCTACAACTTAAAGGGTTTAGTTACAGCGGAACAGTGTAGGATATTATAAACTATGGATGAATTTTTGAATTTTTTGGTTATCAAGGTCTTGACAAATCGTTTGATTAATGTCTAACCTTTCAAGGTCAATGAGGATATTTCTTCGAGGAAGGGGGTGAGAAGAGTGAAGGCTGTTGGGAGAAGCCCTTAGTTTTGGAGTGGTGAGGGGGTGTTAGAGGGAAGTTGTAGGAAGGTGAGGTTTATTTAAAAAGTTTTTGGCTTTAGGAGGTGGAAAGATGGCAGAATTTAGACCGTTGGCCAATCCTGCTCCTTTGGGGCTGGGAGGCTTTGCTCTGACTACCTTTGTTTTGAACGTCCACAATGCTGGGCTGGTCGATGTAGGAGCAGCCCTACCTCTGGGCCTATTTTACGGCGGTCTTGCTCAGCTCTGTGCGGGTCTTCTTGAATTTGGCACAGGCAACACCTTTGGGATGACCGCCTTTGGATCTTACGGTGCTTTCTGGATTGCCTTAGCTACACTTGTTTATTTCAAGGACAACAATGTTTTGCCAGCTTTTAAAGATTTTCATGGGGCACTGCTTTGGACCCTCATTGCTTGGACTATTTTTACTTTCTTCATGACCATAGCAACTTTCCCCAAGGCCAAAGCGCTCATTGTCATATTTGTGTCCCTGTTGATATTATTTATATTATTGGACATCCATATAGCCATGGGCAGCAAGGCTATAGGCCGTTTCGCTGGCTGGGAGGGGATCTGGACGGCTTTCACTGCCTGGTATCTCATGGCAGCGGAGCTTATCAACCCGGCCTTTGGTAGGGAAGTCTTGCCCATAGGAGCTCCTAAGTAAGGGCGTCTCGGGGTTGGGGAGGCAATAGGTGCTTCCCCAGCCTCGATTTTTTGCCATGAGAGATCCGATCTTTTATATGGCTTTTCCTCTAGGTGTATTTGTGGTTCATTATCTCTTCCTGGGGGTCGTTGTGGGAATTTCTTCTAAGAGAAGATTGGTGGCCCTTTTAAACATGATCCTATACCCCCTTTTCATGTCCCTTTTGGTTGCCGGCTTCTTTATGTGGTTCTCTAACAGGGACTATCGCCATTTTTTGTCATCTGTTGTCATTGGGGTGTTGGGATATTATCTCTCCCTGGTCCTGGCTTTTCTCCCCTTCCTTGCCCTAATATTCAGAGAACTGGATATGGAATTCCTTCTGCTTGGTATTGGAGCTGCCATGGGGGTTCTCTATCCATCTCCTCTTCTGTTTTTGAAGGCCTTGGGAGGGTTATTGAGCAAAAATTCTTTTTCCTTGGTCCTGGTGTTTGTGGTTTCCCTTATGGCGTCTGCATTGGTTAAGTATTTGATTTCGAGGTCTGTGGTGGTAGGTTCCGAGAAAAAGGAGGCCTTGAGGAGTTTGGTTTGGGTGGTGAGTGTGTCTGCAGGGGTGGTGGCTGTCCCCATAATCGTCTTTTTCCGTAGTTTGGGTATTACATAATCTTCTTTGGGGGTGAGAGGCATGGATGAGTGGTTCGAGAGATTGAGAAAGATGGACTTGGTAAAGCTGAGAATACTGATTTTCACCTCCACGGTGCTCTCTTTTCTCCTCATGCTGGTTCTCTTGAAGGTTGGGGCGGAAAGGCTGGGCCTCAGCGGAGGAGTGCCGCCTTTTTTGAAATTTGCGGAGAATAAAGGGGCTGTGATCAGGGGGGATAATATAGCTGCTATTAACAGGTATCTCGGCAAAGAGGTGGTGATTGAGGATAGGGTTAAGGAGGTCAGTTCCTTCCCCGATGAGGATCTCTGGGTGGTTAAGTTGACTTACATTTCTGTGCCTTTGGGTAAAGGGCAGGTGGAAGAGCTCAGGAGGAGGGGCATAGACTTAAAGCGTGCCCAGGGGATGATGGTGAGGGTGAAAGGGATTTTAAAAATTCATCCCATATATGGCTTGCAGCTTTCTATGGCCCAAAATAGCAATCTTAACCTTGTAACCGACAAGGTGGGGCGCTAGAGGCAAGTTTATTCATTCTATAGGTATATCTTTCCCTGTTTCTGTTTTCGGTATCACGATTTTCAGGGTTCCACCTTCAAATTTGGCTGTTGCTTTATCTGGATCTACTGCAACGGGTAGTGAAACCCTTCTCGAGAATGTGTCAAAATATCTTTCAAAGCGGTATAGGTTTTTGTCTTCCACCTCTTCAATAATTTTGCTTTTTCTCTCCCCGGAAATGGTAATTTCTCTCCCTGTTACTTTGAGTTTTATCTCTTCTTTTTGAAAGCCAGGAATGTCGGCTATAACAATCAAGTTGTCCCCTTCTTCATATATATCTACTGGGGGGAAGGATGGAATGGCTCCAAAAGGAACTTGAAAGGCATCTGGACCACCGAAGTAGGTTGGAGAGGGCTCTGACCCCCCAAAATAGGTGGGGGAATATCCACTCCAACCAAAGTAATCGGGAGAAGGTTCTGTACCTCCGAAAATTTCTGGTGGTCTCTCAGGTCCTCCGAAGGCCCATCTCATCTTCAGCCCTGCTTTCCATTTTTCCCGCTCTCTTGCCCATCTTCTCATAGGCATCTTTTTCCCCTCCTTTCATTTGTTACTGGCCTCTATGCCCCACCATCTCTGTGTTTAACAAGTTAAAGATGTTTATCGACTTTAACAAGGCTAATTGGATCGTTTTATTTATTTCTTGATCCAAGTTTCCCCTTTTTGTCATTTTTTCTATAATGACTTGCAAGGCGGATTTGGAATAGGCTTGCAAGTATTGAATGGTTAGCCTTTCTTCTTTGTTGGGAATTTTATTGTTTTAATAAAATCAGTATTGCTTTGGGAATTATTGACAACCTTTTATATATTGTTATGTTTATTTAAACTAAAACTTTTTATGCTTAACCTACATAGGCCTCAACCCATTGAGATATCGTGATATATTCCCATAATGGCATGATTTTACGGCCGTTGCCGCGGTTATCACTCTATGGTACTTGACAAAGTGTTTGATTAGTTGTAAAGAGTCTTTGCTTATAGCAAAATAGCGTATTATTAAACCTAACGGAAAGGAGGTGATAATGAAAGAGGAGGAAGGGATATTCAGGGACAGGCTTTTTTCTTAAAAAATTTTTGTGAGGGGAGGGTTTCATGAACAGGTGGGTTATCTGTTTGGCGGGGACCGGAATAAACTTGGTCCTTGGAGTGCTTTACTCCTGGAGTATTTTTGTTGTGCCTCTCCAGGAGAAATTTGGGTGGAGCAGGGCGGACCTTACGTGGCCCTTCTCTGTCTCCATCTTGGTCTTTGCCGTTGTTATGGTGGCGGCAGGAAAGTGGCAGGACAAGGTGGGTCCCAGGCTGGTGGCATCGGTTGGTGGTATTCTGATGGGGATTGGCTATATCTTGAGTGGTTTTATCACGAGTCTGCCTGCCCTCATCTTTACCTTCGGCGTGATAGCTGGTGCTGGCGTGGCCTGCGGGTATGTTACTCCCATTGCCGCTACGGTGAAGTGGTTCCCTGACAAGAGGGGGTTGACTACAGGGATCACCGTTTCGGGCTTTGGCTTTGGGGCGTTTGTTTTCACACCCCTGGCCAGGAAGCTCATCGTGGCCGTGGGTGTTATGACGGCTTTCAAGGTTTTGGGCGTCATCTTTTTGATCATTGTGGTTGCCTTGGCCCAAATTCTGAGGAATCCTCCTCCTGGTTACAAACCGGAGGGTTGGGAGCCTCCTGCTCCTACGGAAACCAAAAAGGTGGCTGTCAGAGATTGGACCCTCACAGAGGCCATCAAGACTTGGTCTTTCTGGTCTCTCTGGTTGGCCTACCTGGGCAACGCTGGAGTTGGACTCATGGTCATCTCTCTCATTGCTCCCTTGGCAAAGACCTACGGAATTTCTCAGGAGACAGCGGCCTTCCTCATTGGATTCCTCTCCATCTTTAACGGTTTGGGAAGGATTTTGGCTGGTTGGGTGTCTGATTTAATAGGCAGAAGGGCCGCTATGCTGGTTTTCTTCAGCGTTACTACCCTCATGTGCATCACCATGGCCTTCACAAACATTGCTGGGACCACCGTGGGGTACGCTCTGGCTCTCATGATCTTTGGTGCCTCTTACGGCTCCAACTTTGCCCTTTTCCCTGCGGCTACTGCTGATTATTTTGGCACCAAGAACTTGGGCAACTTGTATGCCGGTGTCTTCACTGCCTGGGGCTTCGCAGGTTTTGTTGGCCCCAGGTTCATCAAGGCCAGGCTGCTTAAGAGCATCCCCAAAAAGCTGGTTGCCCAGGGTATGCCCAAGGAGCAGGCCAACCTGGTGGCATATAAGACAGCATTCAAAGTGGCCATTGGTCTCGGTCTCCTGGCTGTGGTTATGGCCTTTCTCACTAGGCATCCCAAAGAGGATTGATGCCTTTGTCGTGAGCCTGTAACCTATGGGGGCTGTGTAAATCACAGCCCCCATTTTTGTGTGGAAGAGGAGGGTCCTTTGCGGTGTAGAGTGATTTTAGCGACGGTTTTTCTGCTGTTTTTTGCCTTTGATGGGTGGGCTGGTGAGTGGTTGCTGTTTACCCATGAGAATACGGGGCTTCCATCGGCTGCTGTTTGGGATCTTATGAAAGATGGCAAGGGTTGGTATTGGTTTGGTACGGGAGGAGGTGTCGCTCTTTTTCGCCAAGGAAAGTGGGTTCTATTCACTCCCAAGAACACCGGTGGGGGCCTTAAAGGTAAATCTGTGGTGAAGGTTTTTCGGGACAAAGAAGGTGTCTATTGGTTTGCTACTCGAAGGAGTTTTATCGGGGGAGGAGGGGTGACCCGGTATGACGGCAAGAACTGGCAACTCTGGGACAAGGAGAGAACAGGTGAAGGGCTGCCCAGTGACTACATCTGGGACATTGTAGAAGACAAGAGCGGTAGGCTTTGGTTTGCCACGGACAAAGGGGTCTCCTGCTATGATGGAGAGCGGTGGTACCTGTACAATAGGACCAATACGGGCCTGGGTCTTCCAGGAGATTCTGTGTGGGACATTTTTATGGATAAAAGGGGCGACCTTTGGTTTGCCACGGACAAAGGGGTGGGATGGTTCAATGGCAAAGAGTGGAGGAACTTGACCAAATACAACAGCGGTTTGCCACGGAGCAACATATCCGTGGTTTACCAGGATAGGGAGGGCAACTTCTGGTTTGGCTCTAGGAGCGGTTTTTGGGGGGGAGGGGGGCTTGTCTATTATGACGGTACCAGGTGGAAACTGTACACCAAAAAGAACACCCATGGCGGTCTTCCCCACAACGATATAAACGTCATATTCCAGGACAGTAGAGGGGTTTTGTGGGTGGGGACCAGAAGAGGTGTGGCCAGGTTTCAGGGGGGGAAGTGGCAGGCCTTTCTGAAGGGCGAGCCCGTGTGGGATGTTATGGAGGACGGGGGGAACCTCTTCTTCGCTGTTTCCCGGGGGGTGGCTGTATTGGTGGGTGGTTCCCCTCCTCCTTGGAGTAAATAGGGGGAAGGAATGGATTTGAGAGAGAGGTTTGGAGGATTTGAGAAGGAAACCTACCCTTCTATGGAAGGGCTCTTTAAGAGGTTGGCAGAAGAGGGGCAAAGACCTGGGGTGATGATCATATCTTGCGCCGATTCCAGGGTAGTCCCAGAACTTATCACTTCCAGCCTCCCTGGGGACATCTTTGTTGTGAGGAACATAGCCAACATGGTGCCCCCCTATGATTCGGAGTTCGGCTCTGTGCCTTCTGCCGTGGACTACGCCGTGGAACATCTCCGCGTCTCCAAACTGGTTGTCTTGGGCCATTCTCAGTGCGGAGGGGTTAAGGCCCTTCTGACAGGTGAGGGGAAAGGGCCCATGGCAAAATGGTTGAAGCTGGGAGAGGAGGTGTTGGGGCGGTTAGAAGGTGGGGACTTTCCCTCTTCCGAAGAACGGCAAAGGGCAGCGGAGATGGTGAATGTGGAGGTTCAGCTGGCCAGGTTGAGGGGGTACCCATGTGTGAAAGAAGCTTTGGGAAGGGGGGAATTGGTGTTGGAGGGCTGGTACTATCAATTGGTCCCTCCTGCACTTTCCCCGGTGGTTTCTTATAAGTCTTGAGAAATCCCTTCGTTGGAGTTTCGGAGGGGGGAATGGGGTTTTCCCGTTCCCCCTTTTTATTTACAGGGTAATTGGCTATAACTTCTCTATCTTTGCAGGTTTGGCTGGAGGTTGCTTATGGACTATCACGTGAAGGACCTTTCTTTGGCTGATGAGGGGTTGTTGAGGATGGAATGGGCCGAAAGGGAGATGCCTGTTCTGAGGAGGATCCGAAGGAGATTTGCCCAGGAGAAACCCCTGGAGGGAGTGGTGGTGGGAGCCTGTCTCCATGTCACCACTGAGACAGCCAATCTCATGGTTACATTGAAAGATGGTGGAGCCCTGGTTTCTCTCTGTGCCTCCAATCCCCTTTCTACCCAGGATGACGTGGCGGCTGCCCTGGTGAAAAAACACGGGATTCCCGTTTTTGCCATAAAAGGCGAAGACAAGGAAACCTACTATAGTCACATTGCCTCGGTGCTGGCCACTCGGCCCCGGGTGACTTTGGACGACGGGGCAGATCTCATCAGCACCCTCCATTTTCTAGCCCAAGGCCGGGAGGGGGAACTTTCTCCCAGTTTGGAGGAGGCTTTTAGTCCCTGGGGCCAGGAAGAGAGGGAAAGTCTGGTGAGGGGAGTGATAGGTTCTACGGAAGAGACCACCACGGGGGTTATCAGGCTCAGGAGCCTGGCGGCTCAGGGTAAGCTCCTTTTCCCAGTGGTGGCCGTTAACGACGCTGATACCAAGCACCTCTTCGACAATCGTTACGGCACAGGTCAGTCTACCATTGACGGCATATTGAGGGCTACCAACCGGCTCATAGCCGGGTCGGTGTTTGTGGTGTGCGGTTACGGGTGGTGCGGTCGGGGGGTGGCTATGAGGGCCAGGGGAATGGGGGCTCGGGTGGTGGTCACTGAGGTGGATCCCCTCAAGGCTCTGGAAGCGGTGATGGACGGCTTCATGGTGATGCCTTTAATGGAGGCGGCTAGGGTGGGGGATTTCTTTGTGACGGTAACGGGAGATATCGCCGTCATCAGGAGAGAGCACTTTGCCGTCATGAAGGATGGTGCCATGGTGGCGAACGCGGGCCACTTCAATGTAGAGGTGGATTTGGAGGCCTTAGAGGGAATGAGTGTTTCTAAAAAGAGGCTGAGAACCTTTGTGGACGAATACACCTTGGAGACTGGCCGGAGGATTGTGGTTCTGGGCGAGGGGAGGCTGGTGAACCTGGTGGCTGCTGAGGGCCATCCTTCAGCTGTCATGGATATGAGTTTTGCTGATCAGGCCTTGGCGGTGGAGTATCTGGTGAAAGAAGGCCCGGGGTTGAAGCCCCAGGTTCACAGGTTGCCAAGGGAGTTAGACATGGAAGTGGCTAGGATAAAGCTGGAGTCTATGGGGATAAAGATCGACAGCCTCACCTCCCAGCAAGAAGAGTATCTCTCCAGTTGGGAGATGGGCACCTGAGCCATGCGAGTTGGTGTGGTGGGGGGAGGAAGTTGGGGTACGGCCCTGGCCCAGCTTCTGGCAGGCAAGGGGTTCTCTGTAAAACTCTGGGTTTTTGAATCCCACTTGGTGGAGGAGATAAACGGGGGGAGAGAGAATACCCTCTATCTTCCAGGCATCCCTCTTTCCTCTAAAATAAAGGCTACCAACTGTTTAGAAGAGGTTTTGGAAGAGGTGGATGTCCTGGTCAATGTGGTGCCCACCCAGCACATCCGCTCTGTCTGGGCGGGGATGGCAGACCGTGTGCCGGATGTACCTCTGGTGAGTGCCAGCAAAGGGATAGAGGTATCCACGCTGAAGACGGCGGATGGGATTTTTGAGGATCTCATGGGGGAAGGAGTACAGGGGCGCTGGGCTTGTCTTTCTGGTCCCAGCTTTGCAAGGGAGGTGGCCCAGGGATTGCCCACAGCTGTAACAGTTGCCGCCTGGAGTGACAGTGTGGCCCAGCATGTGGCTCAGGTTTTCATGACTTCCAGGTTCAGGGTCTACACCCATGACGATGTTGTGGGCGTGGAATTGGGAGGTGCGTTAAAGAACGTGATTGCTATTGCTGCTGGAATCTGTGAGGGTATGGGGCTGGGGAACAACGCTCGTGCAGCTCTCATCACCAGGGGGCTGGCTGAGATGAGCCGTTTGGGTGTGGCCATGGGGGCTCGACCCCTCACTTTTTTGGGGCTTTCGGGCATGGGTGACCTCGTGTTGACTTGTACAGGGGATTTGAGTAGAAACAAGACCGTTGGTTTCCGGATCGGGAAAGGTGAGAAACCCCAGGATATTATGAAAGGTATGTCCATGGTTGCCGAGGGGGTGCCCACGGCAGCGGCGGTGGTTTCTCTGGCAGGTAGGTTGGGGGTGGAGATGCCCATCAGCACGGAGGTTTATAGAATCTTATATGAAAATAAGAATCCTGCTGAGGCCTTGGGTGGTCTCATGGAACGGGTTCCCCGCCCTGAGTTTTACTGGGTTCAAGGATAGTTGCCAGGAGTGGAGTTATGAACCTTCCCAATATCCTCACTGTTTCCAGGATAATCTTTGTTGTTCCTATACTTCTGTGTCTCTCTTCTCCCAAGTTGGGTTGGAACGTTTTGGCAGCTTTCTTCTTTTTTCTGGCCTCCTTCACCGATCTGGCCGATGGTTTCATAGCCCGTTCCCGGGGGGAAGTGACGGCCCTGGGGAAGCTTTTAGATCCCCTGGCTGACAAGATTCTTCTTCTCAGCGCCCTCGTTCCTCTGGTTGCTCTGGAGAGGATACCACCTTGGTTGGCAGTGGTTGTACTGGCTAGGGAGTTTGCCGTTACGGGGCTTAGGGGAATGGCTGCCCTCAGGGGCATATCCATGGGGGCTGGGGGTATGGGTAAGGCCAAGACTTTCTTGTACACCTTGGCCTTGCTCTGTTTGATGGTACATCTCCAGATTTTGGGGATGATTGTCCTTTTGTTGGGCACGGTGGTGGCCCTTTACTCGGCGTATGAGTACTTTGCGGAACACAAGGACATATTTGCGCGGGAGGGTTAGATGAAGAACGGTGGGAAAAGGATTCTCTTCACATCCGAGTCGGTGACGGAGGGGCATCCCGATAAGATCGCCGATCAGATTTCCGATGCCATTCTGGATGCCATCCTGACCCAGGATCCCCAGGGCAGGGTGGCCTGTGAGACCCTGGTGACCACAGGCATGGCCTTTGTTGCTGGGGAGATCACCACCAGTTGTTATGTGGAAATCCCCGACATAGTCCGGGAGACCATAAGGGACATCGGCTACACCAGAGCCAAGTTTGGCTTTGATTCCGAGACATGTGCCGTCATCACCTCCATTCATGCCCAGTCTTCCGACATCGCCATGGGCGTGGACGCAGGGGGGGCGGGGGATCAGGGACTTATGTTCGGTTACGCGACCAAGGAGACGGATGTCCTCATGCCCATGCCCATAGTGCTGGCCCACCGACTTTGTGAGAGGCTGGCGGAAGTGAGGCGGAAGGATATCCTGGATTACCTGAGGCCTGACGGTAAGTCCCAGGTGACGGTGGAGTACCAGGACGGCGAGCCTATCAGGGTGGCTACCGTGGTGGTATCGGCCCAGCATGCTCCGGATGTCACCTTGAGGCAGCTTAGAGAAGACATAATTGAATATGTGATCAAACCCGTTATTCCTCCTGAGCTTTTGGATGAGGAGAACGTGATTTATCACATTAACCCTACTGGCCGCTTCGTTATAGGAGGTCCTCAGGCCGATACGGGTCTTACGGGTCGTAAGATCATCGTTGATACTTACGGTGGCTCAGCCCGCCACGGTGGCGGTTGTTTCTCGGGTAAAGACCCCACCAAGGTGGACCGCTCTGCTTCTTACATGGGCCGCTACGTGGCTAAGAACCTGGTGGCAGCTGAGTTGTGTGAGCAGTGTGAGATCCAGGTGGCTTATGCCATAGGCGTGCCTCAACCCGTCTCCGTATCCGTGGATACCCGGGGTACCGGGGTTTTGCCCGACGAGCGGTTGGCCCTCATAGTGGGGAAGGTTTTTGATCTCACACCCCAGGGCATCATTGAACACCTGGATTTGAGGCGCCCCATTTACAAGAGGACGGCGGTGTATGGCCATTTTGGTCGTGAGCTGCCTGAGTTTACCTGGGAGCGGGTGGACATGGTCGAGACTCTCAGAAGAGAGGCGGAACTGGATTAGGGGGGAGTTGTGGCCCGGGTAGTGGTCATCATGGGAAGCGAATCGGACCGATCTGTTATGGAGAAGGCCCTGGAGGTCCTGGATGGAGCGGGGGTGGATCATGAGTTGGTGGTTTTCTCGGCCCATAGAAATCCCAAAGAACTGCGGGAGTATTTACTGGGCTTGGAAGAGAGAGGCACCCAGGTGATCATAGCGGGGGCCGGTTGGGCTGCCCACCTGGCGGGGTTCATCGCCAGCCACACTTCCCTGCCAGTGGTGGGAGTGCCCATCTCCTCTTCTCCTTTGAGGGGGTTGGATGCTCTCCTTTCCACGGTCCAGATGCCCCCTGGTGTGCCTGTAGCCACGGTGGCCATAGACTGTGCCAAAAATGGGGCATGGTTGGCCCTTAGGATCCTGGGGCTCCAGGATGAGAGGGTAGAAACCTTTCTGAAAGAGAGGGTGCCTTCCCCATAAGGGTTTGGGGTTTCCGGGGGGTGTATGGGAGGGGTTAAGTATCTGGTGTGGAGGGAAGGGGACGAACTGCCCCAGGAGTTGGTTTCACTTCTTCGGGCCAATGAAGTGGCTGTCATTCCCACCGATACCCTTTATGCTATGGCGGCTAGGGCTTTTTCCCCTGAAGCAGTGGAGAAGGTTTACAGGATAAAGGGAAGGGATAAGGGGAAAGCCCTGCCCCTCTTTCTCAGCCGTGTGGAGGACCTGGAGGCCTTTTTCCATCTCTCTCCCCTGGCCATGAGGTTGGCAGAGCGTTACTTGCCGGGTCCCCTTACCCTTGTTCTTAGACCCCGGGTGGAGTTCCCCCTTTCCTTTTTGGGGCCTAAGGGAGGGGTAGGGGTGAGGATTCCCCAACATCCGCTGCCCAGAATGTTAGTGGAGGCTCTGGGTGAACCTGTCACGGCTACCAGTGCCAATGTGAGTGGGGAAAGGGATCTCCTT
The DNA here is from genome assembly GCA_024274915.1 of Thermodesulfobacteriota bacterium. Classification (GTDB taxonomy): domain Bacteria; phylum Thermosulfidibacterota; class Thermosulfidibacteria; order Thermosulfidibacterales; family B14-G1; genus B14-G1. The sequence continues at coordinate 5,947 of JAJSAC010000059.1, read as the reverse complement.
ACCGTGGCAGAGCTTCCTTCTGAGCTTTTGGAGGGGGTAAAGCTGGTGATAAATGGAGGAAGGGTGAAGGGAGTTCCCTCCACCGTCGTAGACCTCACGGGGGAGAGACCTCGTATTCTTAGAGAAGGGGCCCTCTCTTCCCGGGAACTGGAGGAGATATTCCATGGATAGGAAGAAGGCTGAAGGCCTTTATATCAAGGCTAGACCCGGATCTAGAGCCCTTTATCACAGGGCGTGTCGGGTCATGGTTGGGGGGATCTCCCACAATCTGCGTCGTGTTCGCCCCTATCCTTTCTATGTCCATAGGGCACGGGGGCCTTACCTATACGATGTGGATGGCAATAAGTATGTGGACTTCTGGATGGGCCATTATGCCCATATTCTGGGACATACCTTTCCTCCTGTGGCCCAGGCCGTTTCGGACCTGGTTTCTGGGCGGGGGTATCACTTTGGTTTGGTCAATCGAGAGGAGGTGGAACTGGCCGAAAGGGTGGTGGATCTGGTCCCCTGTGCTGAGTCGGTACGTTTCTGCACATCGGGGACCGAAGCTGGAATGTATGCCCTGCGACTGGCCAGGGCGTATACTGGGAAGAACAAGGTGGTGAAGGTTATGGGGGGGTGGCATGGAGCTTCCACGGACCTCACCTTTTACATTCATCCTCCCTTCTCTGGGGCCGACAGTCAGGGACTTCCCTTGGGGCTGGAGGATCAGATCATCCCTGCTCCCTTCAATGATCTGAAAGGGACCATAGAGGCCATGGACAGGGCCGGGGACCAGTTGGCAGCCCTGATAGTGGAACCCGTGATAGGGGCGGGGGGGTGTGTGCCTCCCAATGAAGGCTATCTGGAAGGAGTAAAGGAAGAGCTAGACAGGAGAGGGGCTTTGCTCATTTTCGATGAAGTGATCACCGGTTTTCGTTTGGCCCTGGGTGGAGCCCAGGAGTACTTTGGTGTTACCCCTCACCTGGTCACCTTGGGCAAGGTTCTGGGAGGAGGTTTTCCCCTGGGAGCGGTGGCAGGGCCCAGGGAAATTCTCTCACTGGCCGATGCTACCGGGGGCAATCCTAAGGTTTTAATAGGAGGAGGTACCTTCTCTTGCCATTCCGTCAGTATGGTGGCGGGGCTCAAGGTGTTGGAGTACCTGGTGGAAAATGCTTCGTGGCTCTACCCTTTGCTTGAGGAGAGGGGGAAAAGGGTCCGTTCGGTCCTTGAAGACATCTTTCTGGCCCATGGGGTGGAGGGGCTGGTGACAGGTGTGGCTTCCCTCTTCATGGTCCATTTCCCTGGGGAAGAGGTGGATCCCCAAGACCCTGCGGCCCTAGCCCAGATCCAGGATAAGGAGAAGGAGGCCCTTTTCCAGTTGTTGCTCATGAACCGCGGTGTTTTTGTGATGCACGGAGGTGGTGCCGTCTCCCTGGCCCATACAGATGAGGTTTTAGACCACTATTTCCAAGCGGTTTCCATGGCTGTTAAGGAGATGGAGCCTTGAGGGTTTTTGTGACGGGGGCCACGGGTTTTGTGGGCAGTCATGTGGCCCAGGCCCTATTGGGCAGGGGAAATGAAGTGGTGGCCCTGGTAAGGAGTAAGGAGGGTTGGCTGAAAGAAGTGCCCGGGGTGGAACGGGTCAAGGGTGATGTGTTGGATCCTCCCTCCTTGTCTGGAGTCTTTGACACTCCATTCGACTTGGTGGTCCACTGTGCTGGTCTCACCAGTGCTCCCAGTTACATGGATTATTACAGGGTGAATGCCCTGGGAACCTTTAATCTGGTGAGGGCCTTAAAAAGAGCGTATTGGAAGCCAGGCTTGGTGGTTTATATATCCAGTCTTGCTGCGGCAGGGCCTGGGGATGTGGATGAGGACTGCGGGGAGAGGCCTCTTGTTCCTTACGGTGAGAGTAAGCTCTACGGCGAGTTTTTCATTGCGGATTCGGGGCTTTCCTATCTTATCCTCAGGCCCCCTGTGATCTTTGGTCCCCGGGACACGGATGTCCTCCAGTTTTTTAAGCTTATAAAACGGGGCTGGGCGCCCACCTTTTTCAAAGAAAAGCGGCTCAGTATCGTTTATGTAAAGAACCTGGTGGGGGCCCTCATTTTTCTTATGGAGAAAGGTGCGGAAGGCACCTATTTTGTGGCTGATGGCGCCTTCACCTGGTGGGAAGTGGCGGAGAGGGCTGCCAGGCTGATGGGCAAGGGATTGAAGCCCCTGCCTTTGCCCCAGGGTTTACTGGCTCTTGTGGCGTGGATGTCCCAGTTTTATCGTTGCCTCGCCGGTAGGCCTGTTCTCTTGAGTAAGGAGAAGGTCCAGGAGATGCGCCATGATGCCTGGGTCTGTAGCCCTAACCGTCTGTCTTCCATGGGTTTCTCCCCCCCCCTCGCCCTGGACGAGGCCCTACTGGAAACCCTGAAGTGGTACAGAGAGGAGGGCTACCTATGATGTTCAGGGTTCTATGTTCAAAATTGAAAAAACTTAGAACCTTGAACTTTGAACCCCTAGATGCCTGGCAGGGTGAGGGGATGTCTGGGAAAGCGGGCGGGGTAGTTTCCTGAAAAACAGGCCAGGCAGAAGGGGTGATCTTCTAGGGAGTGCCCTGTGCACTGGATCATGCCCTCCAGGCTGAGATACTGGAGGGAGTCGGCGGTGAGGTATTTTCTGATCTCCTCAACGGTGTGGGTAGAGGCGATGAGCTCCCTTCTGGTAGGGGTGTCTATACCGTAGAAGCAGGGATGGGTGATGGGGGGTGAGCTCACCCTGAAATGGACCTCCCTGGCCCCTGCCTGGCGAAGCATCTTGACGATCTTACGGCTGGTGGTACCCCGGACAATGGAGTCGTCTATCACCATCACTTTTTTCCCTCTGAGGACCTCGCCCACAGGGTTGAGTTTCACTTTGACCCCGAAGTGACGGATGGACTGTTTAGGTTCGATGAAGGTGCGGCCTACGTAGTGGTTTCGGATGAGCCCTAATTCCATGGGAATGCCCGATTCTTCGCTGAATCCCAGGGCCGCAACCATCCCGGAGTCGGGTACGGCTACCACTATGTCGGCTTCTATACTGCTCTCCCTGGCCAGTTGCCTGCCGAATTCTTTGCGGATGGAGTAGACGTCTCTGTCGAAGATGAAGGAGTCAGGCCGGGCGAAATAGATGAATTCGAAAATGCAGTAGGAAGGGGGTTCCTTGGGAAGGGGGGAGAAGGAGTGGAGTCCCTTTTCATCTATCCTGATGATCTCTCCTGGTGCCACTTCTCTGATGAATTCCGCCTCTATCAGGTCCAGGGCGCAGGTCTCTGAGGCCGCCACATAGCCCTCTTTCAGTTTTCCCAGGACCAAGGGACGGAAGCCCCAGGGGTCTCGTACGGCTATCATCTCCTTTTCTCTGAGGAAAATGAGGGAATAAGCCCCTTTTACCTGTTCCAGGGCGTTCACCAGGGCCTCAATGAAGGAGCTCTGATGGGACCTGGCTACTAGGTGGACGATGACCTCTGTATCCATATTGGACTGGAAGATGGACCCCGAGTCCTCTAAGTATTTTTTTATCTGGTAGGCGTTGATCAGGTTCCCATTGTGGACCACGGCCAGGAAGCCGTGGCGGTAGTTGACCATGAAGGGCTGGGCGTTGATGATGGCACTTTCCCCCGTTGTTGAGTAACGGTTGTGTCCGATGGCCATGGAGCCTTTGAGACGGGCCAATCGAGCAGGGGTGAAGATTTCTGCCACCAGACCCATACCGCGCTCCAGATGGAGGTTCTCGCCGTCGGATGAGGCTATGCCGGAGCTCTCCTGCCCCCTGTGTTGAAGGGCGTAGAGTCCAAGGTAGACCAGATTGGCCGCCTCGGGGTGGCCGTACACTCCCATGACGGCACACTTTTCATTCCATGTTTTGGGGAGGGGGAGGGAATCCATGCCTCTCTCCTTCAGTACTTTCCTTCTAAATAGTCCCTTAAGATTTGGGCGTGGTCGAAGGCCATGTCCTGGGGTAGATCCTGGGGTGAGAAGATTCCCAATCCTTTTGCGTCGTCTCCTGCCCGAGGCTTACCCCGGCCCCTGGCTATGTAGACGGTGGTGATGGTGTGTTGACGGGGGTCCCTCCGAGGGTCTGAGTAGGTGTGGAGTTGGCGGATGAGCTCCACGTCTAGGCCTGTCTCCTCTTTGGCCTCCCTCACTGCCGCCTCTTCCAGACTTTCTCCATAGTCCACGAAGCCTCCCGGTATGGCCCAGCCCAAAGGCGGGTTTTTCCTTTGGATGAGAACTATCTTTCCCTGCCATTGGATGATGATGTCTACCGTAGGCACAGGGTTCTTAAAAACTTCAATCGAGGCCCCGCATTGGGGACAATTTATCACCTTTTTGGTACTCATGGCAGGATTTCTAGCACAACAGCGCTGTGAAATCCACCGAAGCCGGCGGCTAGGGAGAGAACATACCCACCAGGGAAGGTGCAGGGGTCTTCCAACACCAAATTTAGGTCTTTGCACAGGGGATCTACGCTTTCGGGGGGGGTGGTGGGTATGGGCATAATTTCGTTTTTCCTTTTAATGTTTCTCAAGAGGTGGGAGAGTTCCACTAAGGCCGAGGCTACAACACTGTGTCCGAAGTAAGGCTTTAGAGCGGTGACGTGGGGTGGAGATTTTGAGAAGAGGCGCTTTATAACTGTGGCCTCTACGACATCGTTTTGTTGGGTTCCTGTGCCGTGGCTCTTTACCGTTTTCACCTCTGGGGGCATGGTGCTCGCTTCTGATAAGGCCCTTTCTATGGCTAGATGGAGGACTTCTCCTTCGGGGTCTAAGCCGTACATATGGTAGGCATCAGCCAACACCCCTGCCCCAGCAATTCGGGCCAGGGTTGGGCTTCCTATGGCCTTCACCATGGAGGAAGACGCCACCAGTGCTACGGCCAAACCATCAGCCATGATAGTGCCGTCTCTGTCTCTGTGGAAGGGCCGGATCACTCCTTTCTTGGATATGATACCCAGGCGGTTGTGGTAGGCGGCTCTCACCACGCTGGCCATGCTGTTGAGGCTGGCTATGAGTACTAGATGGGCACCTTCGTGGATGGCGTCCCTGGCCCTTTTTAGCAGGTGATTTCCTGAGGCACATACGTGAGCTATGCTCTCTCCCTGGTAGTGTCCGATGCCTAGAGTCTTGGCTATGAGGAAGTTTATCCCAGTTGGGGTCAAGGCCAGACCTGCTGTGGGGGCCACTTTTTTAGGGGATTCTAAGGCCCTCAGGTGTTCTTCATCCCTCTCTTTCTCCAGTTGAGAGGCTGTCAAGATGGCCCATCTTCTGTGGGAATCCATAAGGGAGGAGTACTGATCCTTGAGGATGGAGGTCATCATCATGAGGGCTTGGAGGGCCGGGTGGACTCTTCTAAAAAGGGTTTTTTCTTTATCTGGCGTAAAGTCTCGGACATGTTTTTCCCATTGGACGGTTCCGTAAAAGGGTACAGGCAGTCTAAGAGGCGGCTCCAGCCTTCTGGCTTCTATGGTGAGAATGTCTACTAGGAAGGCTTCCTCTTTTTTCATAGTTTGGGGCTTATAGCTAGATTTGTGGTGGTGGTCAAGGCTTGACAGGCCCAGGTTCCTTGCACTAGGCTTGCCCCAAAAAAGGGGCGGAGGTGATTGATGGAGAATCAAGAGCAGAAGGATAAGCCCCAGGAGGAAATAATAGAGGAAAGGGAAGAAAAAAAAGAAGAAGTAGAAAATGTGGAAGAAATTCAGGGAGAGATAGAAGAGGAAAACCAAACTCAGGTTGAGGAGGTGGAACCCATGGAGGAGAAGGCCCAGGTGGAAGCCAAAGAAGAGCAGAGGGGAGGCGGAAGGGGACTAGTCTATCTTGCTTTGATCTTTGCCATTGTGGCTCTCGTTCTTAGTTTCTGGAATGTGGGTGTCCAGCGGGTAGTCAGGGTCTTGGAGAAGCAGGAAAAGGTACTGGAGCAGAAGACTAAGGTTTTGG
>JAJSAC010000058.1 GCA_024274915.1 Thermodesulfobacteriota bacterium | reverse complement strand
TTCAAGACGGAGTTCTTTGAAGTAGCAGATCATTTCCAGAAGATCAGGAGCCAAGCCACTCTTTTAACCACTGCTCCCCTGATTAAGAGAGAAATCTCGGCCTTCACCATGTTTCTAGACAGGCTCAACGTGGTGGTCCAGATGGAAACCTCTGAAGGAATCCTGGCCGACAAGGTTGTAGCCATTCTCGCCAGATCCTACGTGAAAGGGAGGGACTTCTGGGATCTATGGTTCCTGACAGAGGTTCTTGGCCTCTCTCCATCCAAAGGTGAGATTGAGCTTCGCAGGGAAATCTATGGGGCCCATGAGTGGAAGCGTTCTCCCGTCATGGGAGGCGAGGGGTGGCCTTCAAAGAAAGAGCTCATCGAACTCCTGGACAGAGATCTTCAAAGGTTCCTTGCCCATAAAGAGCTGGAATCCCTAAGGGAAGAGGGCTACGAGAGAATCCTAAAGTCCGTGGAGGACACCCTTAAAATGCTCGAGGCAATCTGAGGAAGGACAAAAAGATGGTAACCTTGCTGAGGACCTCAACGGGGAAAAACCTCCAGCTGGAGGAGCTATTGGCATTTTTACCCCCTCTCTTTCGAAAGGGGGATCTGGATACCTGCCTAAGGAATGAAAGATACTCCGCCCAGGTATTGAACAGGGCCTTAAAAAGGAGATTCATTGCCAGAATCACCAGGGGAGTCTATCTCAACGTCTTGAAGTGCAGCTTCACAGGTCAATGGCCTACGGTGGAGGAAACGGCCTGCTACATCAAACCCGCCGCCTACATCAGCCTGGAATGGGCCCTTCATTATTGGGACCTCATTCTCCAGAGACCTGTGGTGTGCACTGCGGTGGTCTCCAGAGTGGGGAGACTGAGAGAAGTCTACTTTTCAGAGACTTACCACGGCACAAAGGTAGAGTACCACATCGAATACTCGGCCCTATCCAAGATCCCAAGGCACTTCGGCATTGAAGGACTGGATGAGATGGAAGCCAGGATGGCATTGCCTGAAAGGGCTCTCCTCGACTGGATCCATGTCCGTCGTCCTTCGGAGTACCTTCTCAGGTCCTGGCTGGACGAGATGGACCTGGAAAACCTGAGTCTCGAAAGGCTGAAAGCTTTTTCTGCCTACTATCCGGCAAGGGTGAAAAAGCTGGCGAACCTGGTCATGGAGCTTTGCAAAAGCTGAAAGCCAACTTCCATACACTTCTTGGGTTCATACCATCTCCCCAGAGGGATTATTACCTGCCACGTTGAGTGCGCAATGGGACAAGGGTTCTATCCTCATTTCCCTCTCCCTCCCGGCAAAGCCCTTCAACTGCCCTCCTTTCTACATCGGGCAATAGGTGGCTATACCTCTCTGTCATGGCCATGGTTTTATGACCCGCCAGCTCTTTTATTACGTGAAGGGGGGTTCCCCCCATGGCCAACCACGAGCAAAAGGTATGGCGGAGGGTGTGGAAGACCACTTTATCCCTGGGGTCTACCACTCCTTTATTGAGGCCCAATTCTTCCACCACCTTATCGAAGGTATTGGAAATAGCTTTGATTCTTCCACCCTTAGAACTTTTGAATACTAACTCCCCCGGATCACCAGGCCCTTTATTCCTCAACATCCGCCCCACGGGCTCCGTTATATAAGACACCCGGTTTTCACCACTTTTGGGGTCCCTTATGTGGATAAGGCCCTCTTTTAGGTCTATGTCTCCCCAGGTCAGATTGAAGATCTCCCCGGCCCTCATTCCAGTGTATAGAGACAACAGAGCCATCTCCCACAACTGCTGGGATCTTTTCTTGCAAGCCCTCAAAAGGCGTCTGGCCTCTTCCCTTGTCAAGAACCTCTGCCTCCTGTTGTCCCTCTTCGGGATCTTTACCTTATTTACAGGGTTTTCTCCCCTGACGAACCCCCAAGCCTTGGCCAGATTCCAGGCATGACGAAGGGTGGCCAAGCAATGCTCTATGGTGCGGGGAGATCGGCCTGCATCCTGGAGAGCCTCTTTGAGCCTTTCCACATCAAAAGGAGATAGCTTGGAGAGGAGCCTGTCGCCCAAATGGGGTTCAATCCACACCTTAAAATGGCCTTCCCTGTCCCTAGGGGTCTTGAGATTGGCCCCACACCAGGGCAAATAGTGATCCTCAAAAAACTCCTTCACTGTCACCTGCTCCCTCCGCGCCCGCTGTCTTGGGACTACCTCCTCTCCCTTGGCCAGAGCTCCCACTTTGACTTGCCTCACCTTATACGCGTATGGAGCCGTCACTCCTTCGCTCTCCCAACCCACCTTCTCTTCTATCAGCTTTCCAGAGGAATCCCTGTAGCGAATGTAAAAGCACCTGTCAGGCCTGCCCAGAAGGTTCCTCCGGGTCTCGGAGACGTAAGCCCTCACCCCGGGAAACTTTTTGAAGGATTCATATTTCTTCCCCACCATAAGCCCAAAATCCTCCTTAAAATCCTCAGGTCAGGTTTTTCCCCACCTATTCCCCACCTAGACAACAAAAACAGACAGATATTAAAAGATGTACAAAAAAGAATTGTGCATCGATTTTTTAACGTAACATCCTGGAAATTCAAGAGTTATACATTAATAAAGATGCTTGAAGAACTATAGAGAAGATTCGCAAAATTCGTCAGAAAAGGATTCTAATCCGTAGGTCAGAGGTTCGAGTCTTCTCGGGGGCGCCAGAATTTTTAGGGGGTTACAAAAGCCTACTTCTTGACTAGGATTTAGCTTCCCCACCTGGTGAGCAAAATTTTAGGGACCTTGCTCCTCAATTCCCTTCTCCTTATTCTTTCCACGGCCTAATAGTAAACTGCTATCCATAAGAATATATCTTTACCAGATAGTTTCTGGAACTCCTTGTAAAAGGCAGGCATTACCCCCTTACAAACGATGACTCCAGAAACATCTTTTCTTGTTTCTTTCTTTATCCAGTTCATATATCTTCTTAATTGATTCACTGCATCTCTCCCGATCCCGTTGAGTTTTAGTTCAACAACCGTTGGATTCCCATTATTATCTTCAAAAAACAGACCTATTCTGCCAACTGGAGTGTTAAGCTGCCTCCTTTTTAATGTCAGAGAATTCCCGATTGGACTTGGTTTTCTCCCGATAAAGCCCTCTATATCTTTCTCAATAACCCCTGTTACTTAATCGGTAGAAAGAATTGTCTGGACGCTCACGAGT
>JAJSAC010000057.1 GCA_024274915.1 Thermodesulfobacteriota bacterium | reverse complement strand
TTGGCCTGCTGCCCCTCGACTTGCATGTGTTAGGCACGCCGCCAGCGTTCGCGCTGAGCCAGGATCAAACCCTCCATGCTTTATGGCGATCCCAGCCCCCTCACCCTTTACTCTACCCCCATATCCCTTTGTCAAAGAGCCTTCCGCCCCAGCGGGCGAAGAGGAAATATAGACACGAGGACTCCTTGCGTCAACCCCCGATAAGGGAATTTTTTGGCCCCACCACCTCCACCCTCCCTAACCGTCCGGCCCACAGAACTTTAGAAACGAAAAAACTTCTGGAAATCCCATGAAAACTATGAAAATCCCCTTCCTAATGGCTCCCCCCTCCACCCAGCCCAACACGTTCTTTGCCAACAAACCATCAGGACTTCCCCCAAGATTCCCTTCTTGGTAAAGGCATCATGTTCAGAATCCTGGATTTTCCCTTTCAAACAAGTGAAAGGGCGGGGCATTCCTCCCTTGCCCATGGCTGATAGCTGATAGCTCATGGCTGATAGCAACTATGAGCTATGAACCATGAACTACGAGCTATGAACTATGAGCTATCATTTCTGCGGTCGGAACGCCCCGCCCCTGTCCCTAAGGGTAAAACTGGGGGAAGTCCTGAACAAACCATCGCTTGCCACCTTAAACGCCTTAATTTATAACCCTGGGGAAACTCTAACGGCTGAGGAGCAGACCATGCTGGATTTGGCTTATTTAAGGAAAAACCTGGAAGAAGTGAAAGAGCGATTGAAAACCCGGGGGGTAGAAATAAACTGGGACCGCTTCCTTGAACTGGATGCCCAAAGGCGGCAAGCCATCAGGAAAGTTGAAGAACTGAAGCATACTCGCAACACCCTCTCCAAGGAACTGGGGAGGCGCAAGGCCGCCGGAGAGGATATCTCGGCAGCCACGGTCCGAATGCGGAAGTTGTCCGAGAAAATCAAGGAACTAGAGAAAGGGGCCAAAGATCTGGATGAGGAGATCCGAGAGTTCCTGGCCAACCTACCCAACCTGCCCCACCCCTCGGTCCCCGTAGGAGAGGACGAAGGGGACAACGTGGTGGTGAGGACCTGGGGGGAGCCCCGGGACTTCCCCTTTGAGCCCAAGCCCCACGATGAGCTGGGAGAGGCCCTGGGCATCATGGATTTCAGGAGGGCCGCCAGGCTGTCTGGCTCCCGTTTCGTGGTATTGAAGGGCTGGGGAGCCCGGCTGGAGATGGCCCTCATCCAATTTATGCTGGACCTCCACGTGAAGGAGCATGGCTACACCCCCTTCATGCTCCCCTACTTGGTGACCCCAGAAACCATGTACGCCACGGGCCAGTTGCCCAAGTTCGAAGAGGAGCTTTACAGAGCAGAGAGGGACGACTTATACCTCATTCCAACGGCCGAAGTGCCCTTGGTGAACCTCCACCGGGACGAAACCCTGGCAGAAAAAGACCTGCCCCTCTCCTATACGGCCTACACCCCCTGTTTCCGAAGGGAAGCGGGATCCTATGGAAAGGATGTGAAAGGGATCATCCGCCAGCACCAGTTCGACAAGGTGGAGCTGGTGAAGCTCACCACCCCCGAAACCAGCTATGAGGAACTGGAAAAGCTGACAGCCAATGCCGAGGAGGTCTTAAGGCGCCTGGAGCTGCCCTACAGGGTGGTAGCGCTGTGCACAGGAGACCTGGGTTTCGCCGCCGCCAAGACCTACGACCTGGAGGTTTGGATCCCTTCCCAGAACCGCTACAGGGAGATCTCCAGCTGCTCCAATTGTGAAGACTTCCAGTCCAGGAGAGGAGGCATCCGCTACAGACCCGCCAAGGGAGGAAAAGGACGGCTGGTCCATACACTAAACGGCTCGGGGGTGGCTGTGGGCAGAACCATGGTGGCCATTCTGGAAAACTTCCAGGAAGAGGACGGCACCGTCCGTATACCCCAGGTCCTGGTACCCTACCTGGGAACAGACAGCATCACTCCCCCATGAACATAAAGGGTCACCATAGGATAAGGGAACAGCTGGCCCAATCCCTGGAAAGGGGCCGCACAAGCCACGCTTACCTCTTCTCAGGAAGGGAAGGGGTTGGCAAACGGCTGGTGGCCCTAGAGTTTGCCCTGGCCGTCCTGGAAGCCAAAGACCAGAGGGATACCGACAGGGTTCTAAAGGCCATTCACCCCGATTTCAGGGAAATAGAACCCGAAAAAAGCCTCATCACCATAGAAAAGATCAGGGGAGCCCAGGAGTGGCTCTCCCTGGCCCCCATGGAAGGGAGGAGAAAGGTGCTCTTGGTAAACGAAGCCCATACCATGAACCGAGAAGCGGCCAATGCCTTCTTAAAGAGCCTTGAAGAACCCCCCTCCTCTTCCATCATCATCCTGGTCACATCCAGGGCCAACCATCTTTTACCAACCATCCTCTCCCGATGTCAGATACTGCGATTCGTCCCCCTCTCCCATAGGGAGGTCAAAGAGATACTGATAGAGAAAGGGGTGGATCCATCCCAGGCCGAGGAGATAGCGGCCCTGGCCCAGGGATCGGCTGGAAAAGCCTTAGACCTCGCCCTGGGAAAGGGTAGGGAGTTACTAGAGTACGCCCAGGGGCTTCACCAAGGGACCCTACCACCCCTCTCCCCACTGGGACAGCGGCCATGGAAAAGGGAGAAAGAAGAGGTGCTAAAACTCCTCGGCCTTCTGAGAACCCTGCTAAAAAGGGACGTGGAAAGGGAAAGAGGCTCTTCCATCCTCTGGGAAAAGCACAAACTTCTGGCCAGACTGGAGGAAAACCTGTATCAATACAATTTGAATCCCCAACTAACATTAGAGTATCTGGAGTTAAAATGGAGAACATTAGAATAAGGGAAGAGATACGGGAAGATAAAGGGAAGGAGATATCTAAAGGGATTAAAGAACAAAAGGTTTGGGTGGTCTTTTGCAGGGCAGGGAAACTGAAACCTTATCGCTGCCCCCCTCCTGCCCCCACACCGGGAGACATGGTAGTGGCCACCACGGAAAAGGGGCCAGAACTGGGCCTAGTGGTGAAGGGCCCGGTGGACCTGAGGATGGGAGAAGAGAACTTGCCCCTTTTGGAGAGACTGGCCACCCAGGAAGACCGAGACCAATGGCTCAAGAACAAAAACCTGGAAAAGGAAGCCTTAAGCTTTTGCGAAGAAAGGATCCGGGCCCGGGAACTACCCATGAAGCTGGTGGCTGTGGAGAGTGCCCTGGACCGGAGCAAGATCGTCTTCTACTTCACCGCTGAGGGCAGGGTAGACTTCCGCCAGCTGGTGAAGGACCTGGCGAAAAGGTTTAAAGCCCGAATCGAGATGCGGCAGATCGGGATCAGGGACGAGGCAAAGATGCTAGGAGGACTGGGGCCTTGTGGCAGGGAAATCTGCTGCTCCCAATTCATGAGGGAGTTCGAGCCCGTATCCATCAGGATGGCCAAGGACCAGTACCTCATCCTCAACCCCAGCAAGATATCGGGTCTGTGCGGCAGACTCATGTGCTGTCTCTGCTTCGAGCACGAAACTTACAAAGAAGTGGGGCAAAAGTTTCCCAAGGTCGGAGAAAAGGTGAAGACCGCGGAAGGGCATGAAGGAGAAGTAGTAAGCATAAACATTATAGAAGAAAAGGTGCTCATCTCTCTGGGAAACGCCAGGGGCCAAATCAGCGTGGACCTCTCCCAGGTTACCAGGAAGAAAAAGGGCGAGGATAAGGGAGGGGAAGAAGGAAACCCCCAAGGACAGGCCCAGGAAAGAGATAGAGGAAGGGAAAAGGTGAATACCCAAAATAAAGGGCAAGAACGGGGGAAAAGGGACAAAAGAGAGGGTAGAGACAGGAGCAAATCCCAGAAGTCCCAGAAAGATAGAAGGAAGGAGGCTCCCAAAAGATGAAAAAATTCTACGTTACCACTCCCATATATTATGTGAACGATGTGCCCCATATAGGCCACGCGTACACCACGGTAGCCGCCGATGTCATGGCCAGATACAAGCGTTTGTGCGGTTATAAAACCTTTTTCCTCACGGGCACCGACGAACACGGCCAAAAAGTGGAGAAGGCCGCCAAGACCCAAGGAATGGAACCCAAGGAACTGGCCGACAGGGTGGTGGTCAGATTCAAGGAACTGTGGGAAAAACTGAACATATCCCACGACCACTTTGTGAGGACCACCGACAACTATCACGAAAAGGCCGTCCAGGAGCTGTTCAAGCTCATCCAGGAAAAAGGAGACATATACCTGGGAGAGTACGAGGGCTGGTATTGCACCCCCTGTGAGACCTTCTGGAGCGAGGGACAACAACTGGAGGGCAACCTTTGTCCCGACTGCGGCAGGCCCACAGACCGGGTGAAAGAACCCAGCTACTTCTTCCGCCTCTCCAGGTACCAGGACGCCCTCCTCAAATTCTACGAGGAACACCCCGACTTCGTCCTCCCCGAAAGCCGGATGAACGAGATCGTCTCCTTTGTGAAGATGGGACTCAAGGATCTGAGCATCAGCCGCACCACCTTCAAGTGGGGAATCCCCGTGCCGGGTGACCCAGAGCACGTCATCTACGTTTGGTTCGACGCACTTTTCAACTACGTCTCCGCTATAGGCTTCGGCTGGAACCAAGAACGGTTCCGCACCTTCTGGCCCGCAGACTTACATATCATCGGCAAGGATATCCTACGGTTCCACGCCATCTACTGGCCTGCCTTCCTCATTTCGGCAGGCCTGCCCCTGCCCAAGCGGATCTTCGCCCACGGATGGTGGACTGTAGAGGGCCAAAAAATGTCCAAATCCCTGAGGAACGTGGTAGATCCCCACCGCCTCATGGAAGAGTACGGCACCGATGCCCTCCGTTACTTTCTCCTAAGGGAAGTGCCTTTCGGCTTGGATGGGGATTTCTCCCATCGAGCCATGGCCCACAGGATCAACGCCGACTTGGCCAATGACCTGGGCAATCTCCTCTATCGAAGTCTCACTATGGTCCTCAAATACTTCAAGGGGGAGGTGCCCCAACCTACAGGAGAAGGGGGAAAACTGGGGAAGCTGGCCCAGGCCGTGGTAAATGACTTGGAAGACCTCATGGATCACCAAGCCTTCAACAGGGCCCTGGAACGCATCTGGGACCTGGTAAAGGGCACCAACAAGTACATCGATTCATCGGCCCCCTGGTCCCTGGCCAAAGAGAAACGCCGGGAGGAGTTGGCCACGGTTATCTACAATACCCTGGAGGGCTGTCGCATCATTGCCCTCCTCATCAGTCCCTTCATGCCCCAAAAGGCCCAGGAGATGTGGGACCAGCTAGGGGTCGAGAAAGAGATAGAGAGGGCCTCCATAGAAGAGGCGGCTTGGGGAGGCCTGAAGCCCGGGAAACAGGTGAAAAAGGGCAAACCCCTCTTTCCCAGGCTGGACGAAAAAGCCATTGTGGAGAAGATCGAAAAAGAGCTGGCCACCTCCAGAGGACCCCAGGAACAAGAGGGAGAGATCTCCATCGATGAATTCTCAAAAACGAAGCTGGTGGTTGCCCAGATCCTCCAAGCAGAGAGAGTGCCCAGATCCAAAAAGCTCATCAAACTCCTGGTGGATACGGGCAAGGATCGTCCCACGGTGGTGGCAGGTGTCGGCGAGTACTACCAACCCCAGGAGCTGGTAGGCAAGAAGGTGGTGATAGTGGCCAACCTCAAACCCGCCAAACTCATGGGCATCGAATCCCGGGGCATGATCCTGGTCGCCACATGGGAAAGTGGCATGAAGATCCTGGAGGTACCCGAGGAAACCCCCGTAGGGGCCCTGGTGAGGTGAAGGGGAATGAAAAAAGGATTTATCGACTCCCACTGTCACCTCCAACTGGACAACTACAAAAAAGACCGCCAAAGGGTGATTGAAAGGGCACGAGAGGGAGGAGTGTCACTCATGATCACCATTGGCATAGATCTCCACGACAGTTGGAAGGCCTTGAAACTAGCCGAAGAAGAACCGGACATCTACTGCACAGTAGGATGCCATCCCCACGGTGCAGGCCGGGTGACCCCAGAAGACCTGGAAACCCTAGCAGAAATGGCCAAAAACGAAAAGGTATTAGCCATAGGGGAAACGGGTCTAGATTACTACAGAGACCTCTCCCCCCGAGAGATCCAGCGAAAGGTCTTTACAGAGCAACTGGAACTGGCCAGGAACCTGGGCAAACCGGTGGTTATCCACTGCCGGGATGCCTACCGGGATCTCATCCGCATCATGGTGGAGAAAAAGGCCCAGGAGATAGGGGGAGTAATCCACTGCTTCTCGGGAGACTGGGAGGCCGCCCGGACCTTCTTGAACATGGGCTTCTTCCTCTCTTTTGCCGGCAACCTCACCTATCCAAAGGCAGGAAAGCTACGAGAGGCCTTCAAGAAAACCCCCAAGAACCGCCTCCTCATGGAAACAGATGCACCTTTTCTCACCCCCCAGGCCAAAAAGGGAGAAAGAAACGAACCCTCTTTCATAAAATACGCCTACGGGTCGGGAGCAGAAATAAAAGACATAAAACTGGAGGCATGGATAAACCAGGTAACTAACAACGTTCATGAGGCTTTCCCCTCACTTCCCAACCCATATTATAATAAAAGGATCTCTTGACAAATAAATAACCTTGTTCTAACCTCTCTCGAATGAGCTATTACACTTTCTGGAGGATGCCATGCAAAGAGGAAGCAAGAAGGAAACCCCTCTGGTGAGGGCCGTTGATCATGCCCTGCAGCTCCTGTCCTGCTACACGGAAAAGGAGGAAATGGGTGTAACAGAGTTAAGTAAAAAACTTGGCTTGCATAAAAATAACGTCTTTAGGATACTGGCAACCCTCGAATTTAGAGGGTACATAGAACAAAACAGAAAGACGGAGGGCTACCGTCTAGGATCCAAAATCTTTGAGTTGGGGCTCATCTTCAAGTATCAAATGGGGTTAATAAAACACGCTAAACCCATTATGGAAGAGATAGTGAGACGTCACAATGAGACGGTTTATCTGGGCGTTCTGAGGGATATCTATGCCATTTACATAGACAACGTGGAGACCACCCACACGGTGAGAGTGATATCCAGGGTGGGCAGCCAGATACCTGCCTACGCCGCGGCCATTGGAAAGGTCCAGCTGGCATATCTCCCCACTGACGAGCTGGAAAGACTTCTAAGGGACAGGAAGCTCCGGCCATACACTGAAAAAACCATCATAGACAAAAACCTCCTGATGGAAGAGCTCCGGAAAGTGGCTACAGAGGGGTATGCCCTGGACAATGAGGAGTTCGAAGACGACGTGAAATGCGTGGCAGCCCCCATCAGGGACTACACCCGGTGGGTGGTGGCTGGACTTTCCATCTCCGGCCCCGCCTTCAGGATGGGAGACACGATCATGCCAGAACTCATAGAAACCGTGAAATGGGGGGCCCTCCAGATTTCCAAGAGCCTGGGCTTCGTACCATAAATCCAGGGGAGCCATATAGAGAAGAGGCCCCCAGTAGGGGGCCTTTTTTATGGCCCAAAGGCCCCGGCCTTACGCCTCCGTGCAAGCTCCAGGGCCAGGCTGTAAGCCGCCTTGAGGCTATTGGGGCTGGCCGCTCCTTTTCCCGCGATGTCCAAAGCCGTCCCGTGGTCCACGGAAGTCCTGATGATGGGAAGGCCAAGAGTGAGGTTCACGCCCCTATCGAAGGCCTCCAGTTTTACTGGGATGAGGCCCTGATCGTGATACATGGCCACCACAGCGTCAAACTCCCCTCGGGCATGGCGATGGAAAAGGGTGTCGGCGGGATGGGGACCTGATACAGGGTATCCTTCCCCTCGAAGGACCTCCACGGCAGGGCCAATAACCCTTCCCTCCTCGTCTCCAAAGGCCCCCTCTTCCCCTGCATGGGGGTTGAGACCTGCCACGGCCACTCGGGGAGACCCCAGGCCGAACCAATCCTTCATGCATCTAAAGGTGAGACGAGCTACCCGACAAACCTCACCCTTGGTCACAAGGGAGGGTACATCCTTCAAGGCAACATGGATGGTGACCAGACTCACTCTGATCCTACCCCCCACCAGCATCATGGCGTAATCGTCACAACCTGTCAGCTCAGCCAAAAACTCGGTATGGCCTGGGTAGGTGTACCCCGCTGCATGCATAGAGGCCTTGCTTATGGGGGCCGTCACCATGGCCGCTATCTTACCATCCAAAGCCAAATCCACTGCCTTCCCGATGTAACGGACCACCGCCTCGCCGCAGTAAGGGGTAGTCCGGCCGGGGGAAAACTGAAGAGAGTTTAGGCAGGTGAGGGACAGAATATAAGCGCCCTCCTCTAATGGCTCCAAGGTTCCCACATCCCCCTCTCCAACGGGAATAAGGGGTACATCCAAGTCCAACAGGGTAGAGTAAAGATCCATAACCCCCTCATCCCCCAGGACAAGGGGAATACTATCCCGCTGCCATTCACCATCGGCCAAGGCCTTGAGAATGATCTCGGGACCCACCCCCGCGGGGTCCCCCATGGTCACTCCCACAACTCTTCTCGCCAATCCTTCCTCCTCTCCTCTAGCAAAGAGTACAGGGCGTGGGCGTCTCCCTTTTTGACGGGACCATGGGGTACCCTCTCCACCCTAACCTTCAAATAGATGTTGGCCAGATCCAACTCCAGTATGTCCCCTTCCTTCACCTGTCTGGATGCCTTGGCCTCCACCCCATTCACCTTCACGGCTTTGAGTTTACAGGCCTGGGACGCCAGGGTTCTCCTCTTCAACAAGCGGGACACTTTGAGAAACTTGTCCAGCCTCATCAGTCGCAGTGGAAGACCCGCTCGAGATACCGCTCGGCAGCGTAAGCCGCCGTGGCACCATCTCCCACGGCAGTAGCCACCTGACGCAGGAGTTTTCTCCGCACATCACCGGCGGCAAAGATGCCCGGGACACTGGTCTCCAGGTTCTCCCCAGTGATGACGAAGCCCTCAGCGTCCAGATCCACCATGCCCTTGAGAAAACTACTATTGGGCCTCAGGCCAATGAAGAGGAAGAGCCCTGCCAGCTTCAGCTCCTGCTTCTCCCCCGTCTCCAGGTTCTTGAGCCTCACCCCCTCTACCAGGTCATCTCCCAGCACCTCCTCCACTGCAGAAGACCACACCACCTCTATCCTCTCGTTGTGAAAGAGCCTCTCCTGGAGAATTCTGGCGGCCCTGAGCTTCCTCCGCCTATGGATGAGGTATACCTTTTTGGCAAACTTGGTGAGGTAGAGGGCCTCTTGGACGGCTGTATCTCCTCCCCCCACCACGGCCACCACCTGCCCCCTGTAAAAAGGGGCATCACAGGTGGCACAGAAGGAAACCCCCCTACCTATGAGGTTATCCTCTCCCGGCACCCCCAGGCGTTTGGGGGAAGCCCCAGAAGCCACCACCACCGTCCTGGACTCCAGCCAGTCACCGTCCACATAAATCACCTTCATGGCCCTGTCTTCTTCCAGGGCCCTCACTTCCCCTTGACGTAAAGGCACCTCCAACCTATCCACCTGTTCCTTCATCCTGGTCACCAACTCCATGCCGTTGATTCCATCGGGATACCCGGGATAGTTCTCCACGAAATCCGAGAGGGCAATCTGGCCTCCCGGGGCCAAACGCTCCACCAAGAGGACCTTGAGGCGGGAACGGGCAGCATAAAGGGCAGCAGTCAGGCCTGCGGGACCAGCCCCTATGATGATCAAGTCGTATGTTTCTCTCTTCATCCCTTGTTACCTCCTCCTCTCCTGGGGGAGATGAATAAGAGGCGCCCCCAGGGTATCCAAGTTTCAAGTCATTGGAAAAAGAGTCAGGAAAGGAGTCTCATCTCGTATATCCTGTACCTCTTGTAGAGTTCCCCCCCTAGCTTCTCTATGAAAGAGTTTATGGCGTGGTTGTCCTCCAAAGTCCAAGAGAGCTCGCCACCATGATACCCCCGTTTCCTGCCCGCTTCCAGGGAGTGAAGGGACAGGAGCAGCTCCAGTCCCTTGTTTCTATAGGCTTTCCTTACCCCCAGGGCCATGAGTCTACCCTGGCTGATGTGGCGGGAGTAGAAGTAGAACTTGAAGATCCCCAGGGGGAAGAGGCTCCCTCCCATCCTCCTAAAAACCTGGTTGTAATCGGGCAAAGAAAGGGACACTGCTGCGGGTTCCCCCTCCGGGGTTTCAGCGATGAGGGCCAAGTCAGGCACCACCAGAGGTCTGAGCCTCTTGGCCATATAGACCATCTCATTCCTGTCCAATGGTACAAAACCCCAATTGTGTTCCCAGGCCTCGTTGTAGACGGCTATGAAACGCTCCAGTTCTTCGTTGAAACGCCTTACATTCACCTTGCGGACCTTGAAATCATACCGACTGTGTATCCTCTCAGCCAACCTCAAATAAGAAGGAGAAACCTCCTTCCAAGCGTCGTACCAATAAGCGTGCAGATCTTTGGCTTTTGTGAACCCGTATCTCTCCAAGAATTCCTGGTAGTATGGAGGGTTATAGGGCATCATGATGATGGGAGACTCATTGAAACCCTCTATGAGTAATCCACACTCGTGATTCATGGAGAAGGAAAGGGGGCCCCTCACCACCTCCACACCCCTCTCCTTCAACCACTCCAGGGCAGCATCCAGAAGTTCTTGGGCCACGGCATAGTCCTTCACCACCTCAAAAAAGCCGAAGGCCCCCATTTTCTCACCGTGGTGCTTTTCATAGTTCCAGTCAATGGTGACGGCCAATCGGCCCTGGGGCTTACCCTTTCCGTCCCTGGATAGAAAGTAAATCCCCTCGGCGTGCTTGAAAAAAGGGTTCTTGTCAGGCCTCAGGAACTGGATATAGTCCACCACAATGGGGGGCACCCATCGGGTATCGTAACGGTAGACCCTCCAGGCCATACGGATGAACTCTATGAGGGCCCTGCGATCGGCGGGATCTACAACCTCAACAGCCATACCCTTCACCAGGGCTATATAAGCCCCAAGGCTTTACCTACCTTCTCGAATTTCTCCAAGGCAAAGTTCATCTGCTCAGGGGTATGGGTAGCCATGCAACTCACCCGGATGAGGGAACGGCCGGGAGGCACCCCGGGAGGTACCACTGGGTTGACAAAGACCCCCTCCTCATGGAGCATCATGCACATCTGGAACACCTTGAGGACATCCCCCACATAAACGGGAATGACCGGAGTCTGACTGGTGCCGATATTGAAACCCAGGGACTTAAAACCGTCGTGAAGGATCCTGGTGTTACGCCAGAGCCACCCCCTGCGCTCCGGTTCTTCCCTAAGAATCTTTAAAGCCTCCAATGCCGCTGCCGTATTGGGAGGGGAAATGCTGGCACTGAATATCAGGGGTCTGGAGTGGTGCTTGAGGTACTCGATCACCTCCCCGCAGGAGGCGGCAAAGCCCCCCAGGGAGGCCAAGGACTTGCTGAAGGTGCCCATGATGATGTCCACATCCTGGGTCACCCCGAAATACTCCGAAGTCCCTGCCCCCGTCTCCCCCAAGACCCCCAGGCCGTGGGCATCATCCACCATGACCCGGGCGTTATACTGGCGGGCCAGTTCCACAATCTCGGGCACAGGTGCTATGTCCCCTTCCATACTGTAAACTCCGTCCACAATTATGAGCTTACCTACATCCACAGGTAAGCGCTCCAGCACCCGCCTCAGACTACCCATGTCATTGTGGCGGAACCGCTTGGTCTCCCCCATGGAGAGCTTGCATCCCTCTAAAATAGAGGCGTGATCCGATTTATCCGTCACAGCGTATTCCCCCTTCTCCACCAAGCCAGAAATGATTCCCAAGTTGGCCTGGAATCCCGTGGAGTAGAGAAGAACCGCTTCTTTGCCCAAGAATTCCCCCAGCTCCTCTTCCAACTGGAGATGGAGATCCAGGGTACCGTTGAGAAATCGGGAACCAGCACAGCCCGTACCGTACTTCTTGATGGCAGCCTTGGCCGCCTCCTTAACCCTGGGATGGTTGGTGAGGCCCAGGTAGCTGTTGGAGCCCAACATAAGGAGGCGCTTGCCACCTATGATCACCTCCGTATCCTGCTCAGTGGCAATGGGCCTAAAGTAAGGATACAAACCGGCATCCCTTATCTCATCGGCCTGGGTGAACTGGAAGCACTTCTGGAACAGGTCCACTTTCCACCCTCCTTCACGCTTTCCATTAAACATGAAATTTAAAGTATATCAAATCACCGTCTTGGACAACATAGTCTTTGCCCTCAATCCTGATAAGACCACTTTCCCGAGCCTCCACCAGAGATCCCACCCGGGCCAGGTCTTCAAAGGCTATCACCTCAGCCTTTATAAAACCCCTTTTCATATCCGTATGGACCTTGCCTGCCGCCTGGGGTGCCCTAGTACCCTTCTTTATGGTCCAGGCCCTGGCCTCCTTTTCATTGGCGGTGAAGAAGGTGATAAGATCCAAAAGCGCATACCCCGCCTTTATGAGCCTTTCCAGTCCTGAACCCTCCAATCCCAAAGACTCCCGGAACTCCTGGGCCTCTTCAGGCTCCAACTGGACCAGCTCCGCCTCCAGCTTCCCACACAACACCACCAGAGGCACACCATCCTTCTCAGCTTTCTCCTCCACCATGGCCACATAAGGAGTCTTACCTTCTAAACCGTCTTCATCGGTGTTGGCCACGTAAAGCATGGGCTTCAAAGTGAGCAACTGATAAGGGACCAAGATCCTCCTCTCCTCCACCCCCCACTCCCCCTCCCTCAAGGGCACCTCTTCCAGGAGCATCTCCCGGGCCTTTTTCAGAACTTCCACCTCTGGCCCCCTCTTCTTGTCTCCCGATTTGAAGGCTTTCTCTACCCTGGCCAACTGACGCTCCACCAGGTCCAGATCCGCCAGGATGAGCTCTATGTTGATGATGTCCACGTCCCTGGGGGGAATGAGGGTCCCCGAGACATGGGCCACGTTGGGGTCACGAAAGCAGCGTATCACCTGGACAATGGCGTCCACTCCCCGGATATGAGAAAGGAACTGGTTCCCCAGGCCCTCACCCTTGCTGGCCCCCTTCACCAATCCCGCGATGTCCACAAACTCCATGACCGTGGGGAAGGACCGGGGCGAGCCCACCTTGTCCCTCACCACCTCCAGGCGATGGTCGGGAACAGGCACCACCCCTACATTGGGGTCTATGGTGCAAAAGGGATATCTCTCAGCAGGAACCGACGAAGCTGTTAGGGCATTGAAAACCGTAGACTTCCCTGCATTGGGCAAACCCACTATCCCACAAGAGAATCCCAACTCAGACCTCCGCTTCCTCTTCTGCAGAAACCTCCACCTTCTTGGAAGACAAGAGAAAGAGGAGGGGGCCAGAGAAGACATAGACCATGGCAAAGAGGAAGAAAGAGACATGGGGCTCGGCCGCCAGAATGAATATGAGCACTACAGCTAAGAAAAGCATGCCAAAAGGATGCCTCCGGGCGGGGTCCACCTCCTTAAAGGCTTTGTACTCCACGTTGCTCACCATGAGAAAAGCCAGAGCCACCATGAGCACCGCCACCCAGGCCATAACCAGGCGATAGGGCAAGAAGAGATGGACGCCAGAAATGAAAAGGTAGGTAGTGGCTACGGCAGCGGCAGCGGCGGGAATGGGCAAACCTTGAAAGTTCCCTTTCCCCTCTCCACCACCAGCCTGGACATTGAACCTGGCTAGCCTCAAAGCACCGCAAGTGAGGAAGAGAAAAGCTATAAGCCATCCCACCCGTCCCAAGGGAGAAAGGGTCCAGTTGTAGGCCAGCAAACCAGGCGCCACTCCAAAAGAGACCAGATCCGCCAAAGAATCATACTGGACCCCAAAACTGGAGGTGGCCCTCATGAGCCGGGCCACCTTGCCATCCAGCATGTCAAAAAACATGGACCCAATGATGGCCCAGGCCGCCAAATCAAACCTTCCCTTCAAGGAAGCCACTATAGAGTAGAACCCCAGAAAGAGGTTGCCCGTGGTAAATAGGTTGGGAAACAGATACACCCCTTTTTTCACCCTTCATCCCTCATCTTTCATTTTTTACTTCCCAGGCCACCACCGTCTCCCCAGCCCTAACCTTCTCCCCCCGGGCCACGGCAAAGCGCCATCGGCCCAGAGGGAGATCCACTTCCACCCTGGACCCAAAGAGAATCATTCCTATTTTCCCCCCCATCTCCACCCGGTCCCCAGGCCTCACCCAACAGAGGATCCTCCTGGCCATCATTCCAGCCACCTGAGCCACCCTTATCTCCTGGTCTCCACTCTTCAGGATGATGAGGTTCCTCTCGTTCTCTCTGGCCTGGGGCTTATTAGCGGGGTGGAACCTCCCCGGGGTATGAACCACGTCCACCACCTCCCCGGCCACGGGCGCCCGATTCACATGGCAGTCAAATATACTCATGAAGATGGCCAAATGTCCCCCTTCCAATTCCACCACCCGCCCATCGGCAGGGGCCACCATAAGACCTTCACTTCCAGGGACTATCCTCTCAGGATCCCGAAAGAACCGGAGAAGAAAGAGGGTAAAGAGGGCCAACAGGGCAGCAACCGCGGTCCACCCCAGCAGCCCTGCCACCAAGATGAGAATCAGTCCCCCTACTATGAAGGGGGCCCCCTCAGATCTAACCCTCATAGTTCTCCCTTGATCCAGGACATCATAGACCTCAGTTCTTTACCCACTTCCTCTATAGGATGCTGGGCGTCTCTCTTGAGCAGGGCATTGAAGACGGGCCTACCCGCCTGGTTCTCCAAGATCCATTCACGGGCAAACTCTCCTGACTGGACCTCCTCCAGAATCCTCCATATCTCTTCCCGCACATCCTCATTGATGATGCGAGGCCCCCTGGTCACGTCGCCATATTTGGCCGTGTCGGAGATGGAGTAACGCATACCCGATATACCCGCCTCATAGATGAGGTCCACTATAAGTTTCAGCTCGTGAAGACACTCGAAGTAAGCCACTTCTGGCTGATAACCCGCCTCCACGAGGGTCTCGAAACCCACCTTGATAAGGGATGTGACTCCACCGCACAGGACCACCTGTTCTCCAAAGAGGTCCGTCTCCGTCTCCTCGGCAAAGGTGGTCTCAATTACACCAGCCCTTGTACCCCCGATGCCCTTGGCATAGGCCAGAGCCAAATCCAGGGCCTTGCCCGAAGGATCCTGGGCCACAGCCACCAGGCAGGGCACCCCCTTACCCTCCACAAAGGTGCGCCTCACCAGATGCCCCGGCCCTTTGGGAGCCACCATGAAAACATCCACACTCTCGGGAGGCACTATCTGGCTGTAATGGATGTTGAAACCGTGGGCAAAAGCCAGGGCATCCCCCGCCTCCAGATAGGGCCCCACCGACTCTCTATAGACCTGAGGCTGAAGGGTATCGGGAATGAGCATCATTATCACCTGACTTTCGGCCACGGCTTGGGCCACCTCCTTCACCTCCAGGCCAGCCCCTCGGGCCTTCTCCCAGGATCTGCTTCCTTTGTGTAGGGCAACAACCACATCCACCCCACTCTCCTTGAGGTTCAGCGCATGGGCGTGTCCCTGGCTCCCGTAACCCACCACCGCTACCCTCTTGTCCCTCAAAAGCTCCAGATTAGCATCAGCGTCGTAATACATCTTGGCCATTCTATACCTCCAATCTCATTTATATCGTCCATTTGGTCTTTCTGGTCCGTCTGGTTCTATTTGGTCCGTTTGGTTCATCTGGTCTATTTGGTTTTTTTCGTTCATTTGGTTCCTCTGGTCTTCCCGTTCTAAGGAGATAAAAGTCCAGCCACCAATCCCTCCACCTCCAGCCTTTTGCCATGAGCCACAAGCCTTCAGCCACCAGCTACGAGCCTTTAACCCCCACCTGTTCTACGCCAGTTTCAGGCTCTTGGGCCCCCTCATGACAGCCACCTTGCCCGTTCTAACCAACTCCCGAATGCCACAGGGCTTCAAGAGCTCTATGGCCGCCTGAATCTTGCCCTCATCCCCGGTGATCTCTATGACAAAGGTTTCAGGGCTCACGTCCACGATTTTGCCCCTGAAGATATCTGTAATCCTCATGGCCTCGGCCCGGGCCTCTCCCTTGGCGTTCACCTTCAACAGTACCATCTCCCGATCCACAAACTTCTCACCCGTGGCCGTGAGGTCCACCACCTTAATGACGTCTATGAGCCGCCTGAGCTGCTTCACTATTTGTTCCAAAACCAGGGGGTGGCCTGAAGTCACAATGGTCATCCGAGAAACAGAAGGGTCCATGGTCTCTCCCACAGAGAGGGAGTGGATATTGTAGTCCTTGGAGCTAAAAAGCCCCGCTATCCGGGCCATAACCCCGGGCTTGTTCTCCACAAGAAGGGCTATAGTGTGCCTTCGAATATCCTGCTCCTGTGTCATGGGCCACCTCACGAGGGGAAGTTAAGGGGTAAGAGCCGTTTCAGCTCCTCCCCATTCTTCTCGGTGGTGGGCTTATCCAGAAGCATATTGCTGACAGCGGCTCCCGCGGGCACCATGGGGAAGACACACTCTTCCCGATCCACCACCACATCTACTATGACCGCCTCCTTCATCTTCACCAGGCTCTTTAGCAGAGGCTCCACATCCTTGGGATCCTCCAAGCGATATCCCTTAATACCGTATGCCTCCGCCACCTTAACAAAATCGGGCTGGACGGATATATCCGTCTGGGAGTACTTCCTGTCGAAGAAGAGCTCTTGCCACTGGCGGACCATACCCAGATAACCGTTATTGAGGATGACCACCTTCACGGGGATGTTATACTGGACCACCGTTGCCAGCTCCTGAATATTCATCTGGAAGGACCCATCACCGGCGATATCTATAACCAAGGCATCGGGATTGCCCAGCTGGGCCCCAATGGCAGCAGGGAAGCCAAACCCCATGGTGCCCAAACCGCCAGAGGTGATGAACTGCCTGGGTCGCTTGTAGCGATAGAAGAGGGCCGCCCACATCTGGTTTTGCCCCACCTCGGTGGTGACAATGGCCTCTCCCTGGGTCACCTCATAGAGCTTTTCTATCACATACTGGGGCTTAATCACCTTCTCCGAGTAGGAATACTGGAGGGGATGCTGAGAATCCCATTCTTTGAGCTGAGCCAGCCAGCCACTGTGCTGTCCTTCCCAATCCACATCCATGGTTTTCAACACCTCCAACATCTGGGAGAGGATGTTCTTGGCATCTCCCACAATGGGGACATTAACTTCCACGTTCTTACTGATGGAGGTAGGATCCACATCCACATGGACAATGCCCAATCCCCCTGCCCTTTCATCCCGGGCCTTAGGGGCAAAGGCATCCAGTTTACCGGTCACCCGGTCGTCGAAGCGGGCGCCTATAGCGATGATGAGGTCACAATGGGTGATGGCCATATTGGCCACGTAAGTGCCATGCATACCGAGCATCCCGAGAAAGAGGGGATGATCCCCGGGGAATCCCCCCAACCCCATGAGGGTGAGGCTAACAGGGGTGTGAGTGAGTTCCGCCAGCCCCCTGAGTTCTTTATGGGCACTGGAAATGATTATCCCTCCCCCCGCGTAGATGAGGGGTCTCTTAGCCTTGGCTATAAGCTGGGCTGCCTTCCTCACCTGTTGGGGATGACCCCGAGTGCTGGGATGGTATCCTCGAATATGTACCTTTTCGGGGTACTCAAACTCCGCCTCCCCCACTATCACATCCTTGGGCATATCCACCAGAACCGGCCCAGGTCTACCCGTGGTAGCTATATAGAAGGCCTCCCGGATGATACGAGCCAGCTCCTGAGTGGACTTCACCAGGAAGTTGTGTTTTGTGCAGGGCCTGGTAATCCCCACGATGTCCGCCTCTTGGAAGGCATCGTTACCGATCAGCGCTGTAGGCACCTGGCCCGTAAAGACCACCAAAGGGCTGGAATCCATATAGGCCGTGGCAATACCTGTCACCGTATTAGTAGCTCCAGGCCCCGAAGTGACGATGGCCACACCCGGTCTACCCGTGGACCGCGCATAACCATCGGCAGCATGGATTGCACCCTGCTCGTGTCTGGTAAGAATATGTCGGATTTGGGGATAGTTCACCATCTCATCATAAAGATTGATCACGGCTCCCCCGGGATAACCAAATATAAGGTCCACCCCCTCCTTGAGGAGACATTCCCAAAAGATCTGATATCCTTTCAATTTAGCCAAACCACCGCCCCCCTTTAACCTTCTTTGTAAACGGCCCCTGTACTGGCCGAACTCACCAGTTTGGCGTAACGGGCCAAATATCCCTTCTTCACCTTGGGTTCCGGAGGAGTCCAAACCTCCTTTCTTCTGGCCAACTCCTCTTCACCCACCAGAAGATCCAAGCGCCTGCCCGGAATATCTATCCTGATCCTGTCACCCTCCCTGATGAGGCCAATGGGACCACCTTCCATGGCCTCGGGAGAGACATGGCCTATACAAGGGCCCTTGGTCCCACCGGAGAACCGACCATCGGTGATGAGGGCCACCGACTCGGCCAACCCCATGCCCACAATAGCCGAGGTAGGAGCCAGCATCTCCCTCATACCAGGTCCTCCCTTGGGACCCTCGTAACGGATAACCACCACATCCCCAGGCCTTATGGAACCCGAGGAGATGGCCTCCATGGCCGCTTCTTCTGAGTCGAAGCACCGGGCCGTACCCTCAAACTCCATCATGCCCTCGCTCACCGCCGACTGCTTCACCACAGCACCATGGGGAGCCAGGTTCCCCCTAAGGATGGCCAACCCCCCCTGGGGGTAGTAGGCCTTATCCAAGGGCCGTATGACGTCATCATCTAAAATCTGGGCGGCCTGGGCAATCTCTTTGGTTCCCACTCCTGCCACCGTGGGATTATCCTCCACCTTATCTATCAACCGTTTCAGCACCCCGGGGATTCCTCCGGCAGCGTCCAGATCCTCCATCATGTAGTCCCCCGCCGGGCGAAGCTTGGAGATGTTAGGGGTCTCCCCACTAATGCGGTCAAAGGTCTCCAGGTCCAGGGCCACCCCGGCGTCGTGGGCCACGGCCATGAGATGGAGCACCGTATTGGTGGAACCTCCCAGGGCCATGTCCACCCTGATAGCATTCTCAAAGGCCGCCCTGGTCATGATATCCCTGGCCCCCACACCCCTCCTTAACAATTCCATAACGGCCATGCCGCTGTCGAAAGCTATACGCCTCTTCCTGGCCAGCACAGCGGGGGCCGTGGCACAGCCCGGCAAGGACATACCCAAGGCCTCCGTCATGCAGGCCATGGTGTTGGCCGTGTAAAGGCCCTGGCAAGCCCCTGCCCCAGGGCAAGCCTCCAGCTCACAACGGGTGAGCTCCTCTTCCGTAATCTCTCCCGCCCTATAGCGACCCACGGCCTCAAAGGTGTCCCTCACCAGGCTCAAACGCTTATTCCCAATCCTGCCGGCCAGCATAGGCCCCGCTGTCACCACCACCGTGGGCAAATTCAACCTGCCCGCCGCCATGAGCATACCAGGGGTGATCTTGTCACAGTTGGTGAGCATCACCAAAGCATCCAGTTTATGGGCCTCTACAATGGACTCTATCATGTCGGCTATGAGCTCCCTGGAAGGGAGAGAGTATTTCATCCCCGAATGGCCCATGGCTATGCCATCGCAAATACCGGGAACGGAAAAGAAGAAGGCGTACCCTCCCCCCGTGTGGACCCCTTTTTCAATCCACCGCTCCAAATCCCTCATGCCCACGTGACCGGGCACCAGGTCGGTGAAACTGCTCACCACCCCGATGAAAGGCATATCGAGGGCCTTAGCGGGCACCCCCGTGGCGTAAAGAAGGGCCCTGTGGGGAGCCCTATCCACCCCCTTCTTCACTTCGCTGCTCCTAAACATTCATCCCCCCTGAAATCCCATGGTATAATTCAGACTTTCTACTCCTTTACACCCCTTGAGGCAACGGTCTGCATCCCCTCTCCATCCCCACAACAATTTAAAGAACCAACTCCCCCTTCTTCACCCTGGAGATGATTTCGTTCATCTTGTCCTTCAGCTGGAGTTTACGCCTCTTTATGCTCTTTATCTCCACCTCCTCCTCGGTGGAAAAGAACTTCTTGCTGGAATAGAGCTCCTCCAAGCGAGCCTCCAGCCGGGCATGCTCAGCCTTCAGCTTTTTAAACTCCTCGTGAGTTTCCATAAGCCTCTCTATAATCTCCAGTTCCGTCATCTTTCACCTCCTGAAATTTGAGTCTCATGACCCAGGCATCCTCTCCATCCTCGTAGTGCCTGGGCCTTCTGCCTACCACCTTAAAACCCACAGACCTATACAAGGAGAGGGCCACCCTGTTCCCCCTCCTCACCTCCAACACAACCTCCCTGGCGCCCATCCCCCTCACCCTTTCCAGAGACTCCTCCAAAAGGCGCCTTCCCAACCCCCTCCTTCTCCACGAAGGATCCACGGCTATGTTCGCCAAATAGGCCTCTTCCTCCACCAGCCAATAGCAGGCGTACCCAACCACCTCCCCTCCTTCCTCCCACACGAAGAAGAGGGAGAAAGGGTTCTCCAGTTCCCTGGCAAAGAGGGAGAGACTCCAGGGGTAGGAGTAAGATAACTCTTCAATCTCCACCACCCGGAGGAGATCACCGACCTCAGCCATTCTCAGTCCCATGAAGACACCTTTATTCCTTTATGGGCTTCGGCATCGGAAGGCCTGATGTAAAGGGGGCTCAAGGTGAAAGGGTCTTCCCCTTCATCCCCCCCCTTCCACCTGTCCCAGGCCAAAAGGGCACCCCCCAAGGCAGCTGGCGGTGTGGGGTAAAGCCCCTTAACCCCCAAAGAATCTACCCCCGGCCCCAAAAAGAGAACCTTTTCCTCCATGGCCCTCCACCTATCCACATCCAGGGCCATATCGGGAGTGAGACGCTCCAGTTCACCACCCAGCCACCTGAAAAGGGCGCCATAGCCCTGGCCCCTGCGGGCATCTACCAAAGGGGCCAGAATCCTTCCCTCCAGGGGCACAACACGGGCCAGGGCGTGGGTTACCGTACAGGAATAGAGGGATACTCCCAAAGAAAGGGCCAACCCTTTGGCAGCGGCCACGGCCAAACGAATACCGGTAAAAGACCCTGGCCCCCTCACCAGGGCCATACACCCCACCTCTTCCTTTCTCCTGCCGGCCAGACGGATAAGGGCGTCCAGGGCCGCGAATACCCGGCTTGCAGTGGTCCTATCCAAACGAAGCTCCACGGCGGCCAGAGACTTCCCCCCCTCCATGAGAACCAATCCGCTGGAGGGAGTTGCCGTGTCCCACCCTAGAAGGAGTTTGCCATTGGACATAACCGATGTTTTAACCACTACCTCTCGAATCCCCTTTTGTCAATATTTATCAACTTGATGGAATCTGCCCCCCTGTGCTATAGGACTCCTCCATGGCAGGGGAAAACCTTCAAATGGTGGTGACCGGACTAGGGGGCCAGGGGGTGATCCTCCTCACCAGAATCATAGGCCAGTGGGCCCTCTCGGAGGGGTACGGTGTATTGGCCACGGAAACCCACGGCATGGCCGCCCGAGGGGGCAGTGTCACGGCCCACATCAAAATAGGCCGGCACCATTTCCCCCTTGTAGCAAAAGGCCAAGCCCAGGTGGCCCTGGCCCTGGCACCGGGAGAAGAGGAACGGGCCAAAGAGTACCTGGCCCCCCAAGGCATCCTCCTCACCAACAGGGCAGGAAAGCCCCAAGAGAAAGTGATGCCCATACACGCCAGCCACATAGCCACAAAAGAGTTGGGT
Organism: Thermodesulfobacteriota bacterium; assembly: GCA_024274915.1. Classification (GTDB taxonomy): domain Bacteria; phylum Thermosulfidibacterota; class Thermosulfidibacteria; order Thermosulfidibacterales; family B14-G1; genus B14-G1. The sequence goes on along the minus strand of JAJSAC010000057.1, from coordinate 1,997 downwards.
TCCCCCCTCTTCGCCAATCTCATCATGTTAGGGGTCCTGGGCAAAATGGTCCTGAACACCCCCAAAAAGCGCCTTTTGGAAGCCCTTAAAGAAGTGACCCATCCCAAGTATTTTGAAAACAACTCCAGGGCCTTGGAGCTAGGGTATAAGGAGGCCAGCAATGCTACAACCTGAACTGGAAGGCATGAACAGGGGAGAACTGGAACTCCTCCAGCTAGAAAGACTGAGGGGGACCATCCAGCGCATTGCGGAGAACAACCCCCGTTACCATGAGTACATAGGCAGGATTCGTCCCCAGGACATAAAGAATCTGGACGACTTAAAACACCTTCCCTTCCTCACCAAGGACCAGATCCGGGAAGGATACCCCTACGGTTTCACCTGTGCCCCCAAGGAACGTTTCTTGAGGTTCCACATGTCTTCCGGCACCACAGGAACACCCATCATCAACTTCTACACCCGAAGCGATATTAATCAATGGGCGGAGATCATGGCCCGTTGCTACAGTGCCGCGGGAGTGACCCATAGAGACGTCATCCAGATCACCCCCTCCTTCGGCCTCTTCAATGGCGGCTTCGGCTTCCACTACGGCGCCGAGAAGTTGGGGGCCATGATCATCCCCATAGGAGCTGGCAGGAGCATGCTCCAGCTCAAGCTCATGAAAGAGCTGGAGGCCACCGTCCTGTGCGCCATCGCCTCCTACCCCCTGCGCCTCATCGAAGTGGCTAAAGAAGAGGACTTTGACTTCGCCGACACCAAACTTCGGGTGGGCATCTTCGGGGCCGAAGTTTGGAGCGACGAGATGCGCCGGCGCATCGAAGAAGAGATGGGCATAGAGTCCTTCGACATCATCGGCATGACAGAAACCGGGGGCGTAGGCATGGGCATAGACTGCCAGGCCCACCAAGGCATCCACATCTGGGAAGACCACTACCTGGTGGAGATCATAGATCCAGATACCGGACGTATCCTCCCCGATGGAGAGGAAGGGGAAATGGTGGTCACCACCCTCACCCGCCAAGGGCTGCCCCTCATCCGATATCGCACCCGGGACATAACCAGCATTGTGTCCAGAGGCAGGTGCGACTGCGGCCGCACCTGCCTCCGGGTGGCCCGACTAAAAGGCCGTACCGATGACATGCTCAAGGTGAAAGGGGTAAACTTCTATCCCAAGCAAATCGAAGCCATCCTCATGCGCCACAAAGAGGTGGGGCCCGAGTACCAGATCATCCTGGAGAAACGCAAGGGCAAGGACCATGTGAAAGTGGTCTTGGAAACCAAACCCGGGGTGGAGAACGGGGAACTGAGGGAACACCTGGCCACCCACCTCTACGACTTCCTGGGCTTCAGGGTGGAGCTGGAGCTGGTGCCCGAAGGTACCATACCCAGGAAACCCGGCAAGGCCCTGAGGGTGATAGACAGGAGAAAAGGAGAAGAATAAGGGCAGAGCCCCGGAAACATACGGGCCGAGAATAACAGCCCCGTACTGCCAAAGCCACCTCGCCATCCGCACTGCAAAAGCCCACACCCCCTCCACCCGGCCAGCGCCGGATGATAGACGCCACCGATGCCTTCGCCTTGCCTTCCCCGGGTCAGTATGTGCTACTGAAAGGCTGTCATGTGGATAGTCTATACTCTTCTGACGGCCTTTCTCCTGGCGTCCTCCGACGCCATCACCAAGGATCTGCTCACCCGCTATTCTCCCTGGCAGGTGATCCGGGCCCGCTTTCTCCTGGCCCTGATCTTTCTATCACCTCTACCCTTCATTTACGGCTTACCCACCCTGGACACCACCTTCTGGCTGGCGGCGGGAGCCGACCTACCCCTGGAAGTCCTGGCCCTTCTCCTCTACCTCAGGGCCATCGATGTCTCTCCCCTCTCCCTCAGCCTCCCCTTTTTATCCTTCACCCCCCTCTTCCTCCTGGTCACCTCCCGGGTCATGCTGGGAGAGCACGTATCCACCCCGGCCCTCATGGGCATCCTGGCCATGGTGGCAG
>JAJSAC010000056.1 GCA_024274915.1 Thermodesulfobacteriota bacterium | reverse complement strand
TAACATCAAGACCACCCCCAGTATAACCGCTCCAAACGCGACTTTCTGAATAATAGGTATACCCCCTATGGCTATAAGTCAAGGGGGCATTGTCACTTCTCCCAAAAGACAACTCCCCAATCTCAGAAATCGCTTTAAACTTAAAGGGTTATTGACAAGAATTAGTTAACCTCAGCGGGGAACGGTTCTTGGTTTAGGCTGGCACCGGGGCCCCAAAAGGCCCCGGCGGACTGGAAAATCCTTCTCACCTCATCTTCCAGACAGGCTGCCTTTTTTCAAAAAAGGCAGAGATTCCCTCCTGACAATCCTCAATGGAAGAGTAAAGAGAGATAACCTCTGTGGCGTAGTTGAGGGCCTGGAAGTCCTCCATGGCCAGTTGCTGATAGAACATCCTCTTCCCTGACTCCAAGACCACGAGACTATACTGGGCTATGCCTTCTGCCATCTCTCGAGTAGTCCTCTCCAACTCCTCTAGAGGCACCACTCTATTTACCAAACCCCACTCCAAGGCCTGCTGAGCCGTGATAAATTCTCCCGTGATACCCATCTCGAAAGCCCTCTTTCTGCCCACAGCCCGGCTCACAAAGACAATGGGAGTAGAGCAAAAGAGGCCGATCCTCACCCCTGGGGTTGCAAAACGAGTCCCATCTTCGGCCACGGCCAAATCACAGGCCGCTACCAGTTGACAGCCCGCCGCCGTGGCCACACCGTGGACCTGGGCGATAACAGGTTGGGGAAGGCTGCGAAGGGTGTACATCATATCCCAGCACCTCTGGAACAGACGCTCCACCTCTATGGGAGAATGGCCCGCAATCTCTGTGAGATCGTGGCCAGAAGAGAAGATCTTACCCGCCCCCTTGATGACCACCACGTGAACCTTTCTCTCATTGGCGATGGCTCTAAAAAGCCGGAGCAACTCCTCTAGCATACCGAAAGATAAAGCGTTTCTCTTTTCAGGATTATTCAGAGTGATGTAGCCCACCTTCCCTTCTTCGTCATAAAGCAGATACTTATACTCCATGGGTTACCTCCTTCGATTTTCATCCCATAACAACCAACCGCTCAAAAACCCTGGCCGTCAAAACCACCTCTCCCACATCCACCCACTCCCCCGGAGCATGGGCCATAAGTGGATCCCCCGGACCAAAAAGGACAAAAGGCACATCCACTTTGCGCACCACAGCAGAGATGTCAGAATAGTAAGACAACCCTACCCTATCCACCTCCCTTCCCAGGGTCTCCTTGACAGCGAGAGCAAAAGTATCCAGGGCTCCGTTGTCGACACTCTCCACAGGAGGTCTGTTGTTGAGCACCTCCACTTCACACTCCAAATCCCTCTCCTTCAGAAGATTGCCAATTTTCCTCAACAGGAGGGAGGGTTCCAAGCCTGGCACCAAGCGAATATCCAAATCCAGAAAAGCCTCGGAAGGAATCACGTTGGTCTTCCACCCACCATGGAACTGGGTGATCTCCGCCGAGGCACCGCCCAGCAGGGGATGACGGGGAGAAGTCTCCCTCATCATGGTGACCACATCCAGGGCCATCCTGCATCCATCTTCCAGTACCTTTCGTCCCCGGGCCATGGATGCATGGCCCCCAGCCCCCCTCAGAGTGAAACGAAGCCACAGCACACCCTTCTCGGCTATACCCATATTGAGGGATGTAGGCTCGGGCACCACTAGAAGCCGAAATGATCCTCCCAAAAGCCAGTCTTCCACAGCCCTATACGCCCCCAGAGAGTTGACCTCCTCACCCACAGTGAAAACAGCCCAGGCCCCCCTTCCCCGTTCCCTCCCATTCAAAAGGGCCGATAGGGCTAAAGCGATGGCGGCCACGCCACCCTTCATGTCACAGCTACCAAGCCCCACCACCCTGGATCCTTCCCACCGAGGAGTGAAAGGGTCCATATGCCAGCCAGAACCTGGAGGCACCGTGTCTAAGTGGCCCATGAAAAGTATGGGTTCACCCTCACCCGGAACCTTGGCCAAGAGGTTGGGCCTCCCGGGCTCCACCTCCCTCAGTTCAACCTGGGCCCCCACTCCCTCCAGCAACTCAGCCAGATAAACCGCCAGCCTTCCCTCTTCTCCGGTAACCGAAGGGATAGAAACGAGAGTACCCAACAGTTCTCTAGGGTCCATCACCAGGCCGTCCACCCTCCGTCCACCACCAGGCAATGGCCCGTCATATACGAAGCAGCCGGAGAGACCATGAAGAGGGTGGCATAGGCCACCTCCTCGGGCTTACCGAACCTTTCCATGGGAACGCGAACCAAAAGCTCCCTTTTCAGCTTCTCGTTACTGGAGAGACCCGAGGTCATGTCCGTCTCAATGAAACCAGGACACAGGGCGTTCACCCGAATGCGGTACCGGGCCCACTCCGCCGCAAGGGACTTGGTGAAAATGGTGAGAGCCCCCTTGGTGGCTGTATACACGGCCACCCGGGGCAGGCCTACGAGTCCCCCGATGGATGAGACGTTCACCACCGACGCACCATCGGCAGCCCTCAGAAGGGGAAAAGCCATGTAACACCCGAAGAAGACCCCCTTCAAGTTCACCGCCATCATCTTTTCCCAGTCCTTCTTGGCCGTTTCATGGAAAGGCAAGTAATGGGGGCTCACCCCGGCGTTGTTCACCAGGATATGGAGGCAACCAAACTCCTCTTCCACCCATCTGAATACCCCCTCCATGGACTCCTCTTCCGCAACGTTGGCCACCCGATAATACGCCTCTCCGCCCTCACTCCGGATATCCTTTTGGAGCCGGGCCAGCAAGGCCTCTTTGCGGCTCACTAGCACAACCTTGGCCCCTGCAAGGGCCAGAATCATAGAAATGGCTTTACCTATCCCCCGACTGGCCCCCGTAACCAGGGCTATCTGGCCATCTAGACGAAAGACTCCTTCCACGCCCATATTCACCTCTCCCCTTCCAGTAGATCCTTTAGAACCCTCTCCCTATCCTCATCAAAGGCAGGAGGAAACCTCCTGCAACCAAACTCTACCCCCTCCATCTTGAAGGGAGGGGCCACCATGACCAACTCTCCCTCCACAGGGTGCTTCACCATCCAGAGCATCTTACGAGCTTTCACCTGGGAATCCTCCATAACCTGGGGCAGAGTATTAACGGGAAAGAGCAAAAGGTCCTTAGTGCTGCCAGCCAACTCCAGCCACTCTTCCAGAGTCTTGGAGCGAAAGAGTTCATCCACCTCTCTGATCACCTCTGGATCCTGGGAAAACTGGTGGGGAACAAGGTCCTCCCTCTCCACCGCCTCACAAAAGACCCTCCAGAACTTCTCTTCCAAGGCCCCCAGGGTTACATACTGTCCATTGGCCGTCTCATAGACACGGTAACAGGGAAATCCGCCACCCAGGAGAAAGTCCCCCCTAGTAGGAACATGGCCTGTGGCGGCGTACTGGACGAAGTGGATGGGAAGCCAGGAGAGAACCGTGTCCATCATGGAAACGTCTATGAAAGTCCCCTCCCCTGTGGCCCTGGAGCGTATAACACCCGCCAGGATACCTATGGCCGCCCAGAAGGCTGAAGTAAGGTCAGCTATTTGAATGGTGGGCAACACGGGAGGACCGCCTTTCACCCCTATCTGATCCAGGACCCCACCCACAGCGATGTAATTAATATCATGCCCCGGAAGGTCCTTATAAGGTCCGTCTTGGCCGAAACCTGTAATGGCACAGTAGACCAAGGCAGGATTCACCTCTTTGAGCCTTTCATAACCCAAACCCAGCCTGTCCATCACCCCGGGGCGAAAGCCCTCCATGAGGACATGGGCCTTGGTCACCAGTTTTAGAAAGGTCTCCCTGTCACCTTCATCTTTGAGGTTTAAGGAAATACTCTCCTTGTTCCTGTTGACGGCATAATAGAACGCGCTCCCTTTCTTCAATTTCGGTTCAAACTCCCTCATGTAATCCCCCGGCGGGGGTGGCTCCACCTTAATAACCCTGGCACCCAAATCGGCCAGGATCATGGAGCAGTAGGGTCCGGGCAGAAGCCTTGTGAGATCCAGCACCACAATCCCTTCCAAAGGAAGCATGACCACCTCCCAGTCTGATGTCCAAAAGAAGATGGCACAAAAAGCCTTAGCCCCTCAACCCAAACCTTTCTCGGAAAAAGCCAGGGCATGTGAAAGAACTACGACATAGAAGAGAAGAAGCGGATAGCCAAGGAGCTGGCAGGCATACCGGAGGAGTGACTAGTTGGAGAACATCCAAAAACCTAACTACCGCCCCAAACCAGGAACCAATAGCTGAACAAGAGACTCTCTGACTCTGGATAATCCGGAAATCTGGAGGCCACGATCCTCCAGAACCTATCATTGTGCTTCCTCTCCAGGAGATGGACCAGCTCATGGAAGACCAGATACTCAACAAGCCTATCGGGCAAAAACCTGGCCAAGCTATTGATAGTAACATTCCCTCGAGCACTGCAACTGGCCCACTTGGTCTTCATCCGGCGAAAAAAGACCTTATTCACCTCAACACCCAGACTCCGGGCATTTCCCTCCACGCAAGAGGAAACCAATTCTCTAAACTCTCTATCAGACCTCTCCGCCAAGGCCAAACCCCTGGCAGCCTCCAAATGCTCTTTAATGAATTTCGCCTTTTTGGCGATCCAATCCCCGTGTTTCTCCAAGACTTCCTGGGGATTCACCCCCGGGGGCAGGATAAGGGTGAGCCTGCCCGTCCTGAATTCGATCCTGGGGTATTTCACCCTGCGAACCAGAATCCTCGGGGCCTCTATGCCCAGATCAAACACTATAGTTCTCCAGCACTTTCACCAACCGACGGTGCAACCGGTTCATCTCATCCATGGAAAGTCCGTATCGGGCCTTGGTCTTCCTCATAAAAGACCTCACCCTCTCCTCCACCCTTTTCCTCAGAGAATCCTGGGTCACCCAACCCGGGATCAACCAGGGAGACACCTCCTGGTAAAGCTCCCTCACCTCTCCTGCCAGTTCCTCCCCCTCCCCTAACCCATCCTCCAAGGCTAAAAGTAACCCGTATTCCACGTCTGAAAGCCCCAACCGCCTCTGCCTCTCTTGCAGCCGGTGAAACGAGTCCACAATCTGGAGGCCGGTTTGATATATCTCCTTGTAGTTTTTGATCTTTTGCCTCCACAGTTTCACCAATCCCTCCACTCTATCCACCAGAGACTCATAAATGGGGTTTCTGGATCTATCCACCAAAACCAGCCTGTTGAGGGTAAAGAGGATATTGGCCGCCTTTTCCCTGTCGCTTCTGGCCCGCTCCTCCAGTTTCCTGAGGTAACTTTCGTCGAACTCCAAGGGAGGAAGCTCCCTTAATTCCTCCATCTCCATGGTCTCATGGACAAACTGGATGGTCTTCCTAAAAAACCTGGCCACTTCAGAATCCTCTCCCTCCCTTACCGCCTCTTTCAAATAGTAAGTGTAGACGGCAGAGAGCCACCCGTAATCCTTCAAATGCTCCACCTTCACCTCATCAGCCCCCAGCATCTCAAAAAGTCTCCGCAGGCTCCGGTAGCCGTTGACAAACTTCCTCTCCACCTCTTCATCCACTGTGATCCTCTCCACAGCCTCCAGAAGGGCTTCCCGGTCATACTCCACCGGCACATCCCGGAACATGTCTTTGAGCCCCTTTAAGCGAGAAACAAACTCTTCCCTCAGGTGTTTCATGTCCTCAATCACACCTTGCAGATCTTCCCTGGCGTAAATCTCGAAGGCCCTCCTCAAGTCTTTGAGGACACCCACGTAATCAACGATGAGCCCCGCCTCTTTCACGTCTGTGTAAGGCCTGTTGGTTCGGGCAATGGCCTGGAGGAGTCTGTGCTCCTTCAAGGGCTTATCCAGATACAAAGTTTGAAGAGCGGGGGCATCGAAGCCGGTGAGGAGCATGTTGGTGACCACCAGAATCTTAGGAAACTCTTCTTCCTTGAATCTGGCCACTATCTCTTTGTTTATCCCTTCGGGGTCCTTTCCCGGGAAGACCCGGGAAAGGACCCTTTTATAGCCGGATATGGGTTCCTCTTCCTCGGATACATAACTCATGACCACCTGGGTGTATGCAGGAGGTAAATGCCTATCCAGCTCCCTTTTATACAAGACGCAGGCACTACGACTGGCAGCCACCACCATGGCCTTGAATCGTCCATCCAGATTTTCTTTAAAGTGGTGGGCCACATCCCCAGCCACCATCTATATCCTCTCTGGCTTCTCCAAAAAGACCTTTATAGAATCCAGCTTACGGGAGATACCCTCTTCCAGCCCTTCCCTTTTAGACTCCGGAAGCTCCTCAATCTCTGCCTTCCAAAAGCTCTCCAGAAGGTCTTTTTTCAGGTG
>JAJSAC010000055.1 GCA_024274915.1 Thermodesulfobacteriota bacterium | reverse complement strand
CGAGCGCAGAGATGATAGCTCATAGCTCGTAGTTCATGGTTCATAGCTCATAGTTGCTATCAGCCATGAGCCATCAGCTATCAGCCATGGGCAAGGGAGGAATGCCCCGCCCTTTCACTTATCTGAAAGGTAAAATCCAGGATTCTGAACGCCATACCTTCACCAAGAAGGGATTTTTGGGGGAAGTCCAGAGCACAAAACCCTTGACACCCAAGAGGTCTCTCCCTTATCTAAGGGAGCTATGAGAATAGATAGCATCAATCAGGCTTGGTGGTGGCGGGGAGAGGTCTGCCCCCTCCGGGCCTGATAAAGGTTCGGGGCCGTGGGCAGGCCTGAAGCCCATGGCTCCCAGGGAGAAAAGGGCTGTGGGCAGTAGCTCACAGCCCTTTTCTATTAGGAGGTAACTGGACATGGAAAATAACCTGAGCCAGTTCTTCTTTTCAGGACTAGCCACGGGAGCCATTTATGCCCTAATAGCCTTGGGGTTTTGCATCATTGAGAACTCCATGAAAATTGTGAACTTCGCCCAGGGTGACTTCCTCACCTTGGGGGGGATGTTCATGTTCACCTTCCTTTACGCCCTCCACCTCCCCGTGGTTCCCGCCATCCTACTGGCAGTGACAGCCACGGCATTGGTGGGAGCCGCCATGGAGCGGTTCAGCATGAGGCCAGCCCGCTCCAAGGACACGGTCACCTTGGTCTTCATCACCATTGGGGCCTCCATATTCATCCGAGGAGCCATTAAGCTGCTGTGGGGCAAAAGCCCCAAATCCCTTCCCTACTTCACCGGTGACTTCCCGGTAGACATCTTGGGGGCCAGGATCCTTCCCCAGAGCCTATGGATCGTAGGAATCACCTTCCTGGTCTTTCTCCTCTTGAACTATTTCTACCGCCATACCCGGCATGGAAAAGCTATGAGAGCCATGGCCTATGACCGTAGGACCGCCGCTCTCCTGGGCATCAACGTGGAGAGGATGGTGATGTTCTCTTTTGCCCTGGCAGGAGCTATGGGAGCCATAGCAGGAGTCCTCATCATACCCATCACCACTATGACCTTCGACATGGGGGTGGTCCTGGGCCTCAAAGGCTTCGCCGCGGCGGTTCTGGGAGGCTACGGCAACGTCATGGGAGCTGTAGTGGGGGGGCTCCTACTTGGGGTCATAGAGTCTCTGGGGGCGGGGCTCGTTTCCTCCACCTTCAAAGACGTGATAGCCTTTGTCATTCTTCTTCTGGTCCTCTTTATCAGACCCCGGGGCATCCTAGGCAGGGGAGAGGGAGAGAGGGTATGAAGGCCTTGAAACTCAACAGGATGGTCCTACTGCTGGTATCCATAGGGGTTTATTCTCTTCCCTTCGTCATAAAGAACCCTTACTACTTAAACGTCCTAAACATCGTGGCTCTTAACGCTCTGGTAGTGACAGGCCTCACCCTCCTCATAGGCTACACGGGCCAGATTTCCCTGGGTCATGGGGCCTTTTACGCTATGGGGGCCTATATCTCTGGTCTCATGGCCATCCATCTGGGCTGGAGTCCGTGGCTCACCACCTTGGTGGCTATGGTTATTACAGCAGTAGTAGCGACCCTTCTGGGTATACCCACCTTGCGGCTCAAGGGCCATTACCTGGTCATGGCCACCTTGGGTTTCAACCTCATCGTATTCATCCTCTTGGTACAGCTTGACAATATCACGGGGGGACCTTCGGGTTTGCCCGGGATTCCTCCTTACACCCTGACCAAGACCGTCTTGGCCACAGACCTCCAGTGCTACTGGCTCATCTGGAGTGTTACCTTGGCAGGACTCTTCCTTTCCATCAATCTCATTCACTCCCGAATAGGTAGGGCCCTCATGGCCATCAGAGAAAGCGAAGTAGCTGCCAACTGCCTGGGCATAGAAACATGGAAGTACAAGACCAAGATCTTTGTCCTCAGTGCCGTCATGGCTTCCTTGGCAGGCTCCCTTTACGCCCACTACATGACTTTCATCAGCCCCAAAACCTTTGACATCTTCTACTCCATAGAAGTGGTGGCCATGGTCATCATAGGAGGCATGGGGTCCCTGTGGGGTGCCCTCTTGGGAGCAGCCTTTCTCACCCCCCTCCCCCACCTCCTCCACTTCTTCGATGAGTACAAAGACATCATATATGGTGCCATATTCATGGGTGTTCTCATCTACTCCCCCGACGGGTTGGTGGGAGAACTGACCAGGCTATACAGAAAGAGGCGCCTAGAAAGCAAACTCCAAGAGATGGAGAAATGACGTGGCCATTTTGGAAGTGAAAGGTCTGGTAAAGAATTACAACGGAGTGAGAGCATTAAAAGGTATATCCTTTGACCTAGAAGAAGGTGAGATCTTAGGAGTGATCGGTCCCAACGGTGCGGGCAAGACCACCTTGGTGAACCTTATCTCTGGCATAGATAAACCCACCTCGGGGGAGATCTTCTTTAGGGGAGAAAGGGTGACAGGGACCCCGCCATATCGTATGGCCCAAAAGGGAGTGGCCAGAACCTTCCAGCACATCCAGATATTCCCCGAGATGACCGTGTTAGAGAACGTGAAAGCGGGCCTCCACACCAAAGGCCGTTCAGGCTTCTTGGCTTGTCTCCTCCATCTTCCTGGGGTGACCAAGGAGGAAGACAGGACAACCCATAGGGCCCTCGAGGTCATGGAACTGGTGGGTATAAGAGATAAAAGGGAGTGGCCTGCCGCGGCCCTCCCTTACGGAGACCGGAAAAAGGTGGTAATAGCCAGGGCCTTGGTGAGTCAACCCCAGGTCCTCATGCTGGACGAGCCCGCTGGAGGCCTCAATGAGCAGGAGACAGAGGAGATGGGAGAACTTATCCAGAAGCTGAAAGAGATGGGTATCACCATCATGCTTATAGAGCACGACATGGACCTTATCATGGGCATCTGCCACCGAATTCTGGTCCTCCACCATGGAGAGCGCATAGCCCTGGGTCCTCCCCACCGAATCCAGGAGGATCCCCAAGTGGTCCAGGCCTACCTGGGAGAGGGATTCTGATGCTCCAAGTGAGAGATCTCCATGTCTACTATGGCGGCCTCCACGCCCTGAAAGGGGTGAACCTGGAGGTAAAAAAAGGGGAGATTGTAGCCATCATCGGGAGAAATGGCGCAGGCAAGACCACCCTTCTCAACACCCTTTCGGGCCTCCTAAAGCCCCAAAAGGGCTCCATCGCCTTTAGAAACCAGGAGATCACAGGTCTCAAACCCCACAGGATTGTGGAACTAGGCCTTTACCAGGTACCCGAAGGCCGACTCGTCTTCTCTCCCCTCACCGTTCTGGAAAACTTGGAGCTGGGGGCCTACCTCAGGACCACTTCCGAAGAGAAGCGAAAGGCCCAAGAAGACATGGAGTATGTGTTAGAGCTCTTCCCCATGCTAAAAGAGCGTCTTCACCAGCAGGCAGGCACCCTCAGCGGAGGAGAACAACAAATGCTGGCTATAGGCCGGGCCCTGGTGGGAAAGACCAAACTCCTGGTCCTGGACGAGCCCAGTCTAGGCTTAGCTCCCATGGTGGTGAAGGAGATCTTCCAAGCCATTGCCCGTTTAAGGAAAGACGGAGGCACCATCCTCCTGGTTGAACAGAATGCCCGGGCTGCCCTGACCATCTCTGACCGCGCCTACGTCATGGAGGCCGGAAGAGTGGTGATGGAGGGGCCATCCAGCGAGTTGCTGGGGCAAGAGGAGATTCAAAAAGCCTATCTGGGCAAAAAAGGGAGGTGATGGTCTATGGACGAGTGGGAGTGGGAAACAAAAGGCCAAAGAGGAAAGGGAAAAGGCTAAAGAAAAAAAGCGAAAAGTAGAAGGAGGTAAAGTGATGAAGAAGTTATTGCTGGTTCTAGCCCTGGTGGGCTTGGCGATCCAACCCGCCCTGGCGGAAAAGAAAGAGCCCATAAAGATTGGGGCCTTTTTCGCCCTTTCTGGGCCTGCCGCCTTTATCGGCACCCCCACCAAGCTGGTAGCTCAGATGGCCGTGGATCAGATCAATAAAGAAGGGGGCATTAATGGAAGGCCCATTCAGCTGGTCTTCAGCGACACGGAAGGTGACCCCACAAAGGCCGTGGCCATTGCCAAGAAATTTATCTACGTAGACAAAGTAGTGGCCATTATTGGACCTACTAGGACGGGCACAGGCATGGCGGTGAAGCGGTTGGTGGAACAGGCCCACGTCCCCACCATTATGACAGTTGGGGGAGATCCTGTCATCATGGGTGGCAAATTCGGTTCCTATCACTACGTCTTCAAGACTCCTCAGAGATCCAGCACGGCAGTGAAAAGAATCTACGTGTACCTCCAAAAAAAGGGCATCAAAAAAGTGGCCATCCTCACCTCCTCTGACGGCTTCGGCCGAGACGGCAGGAGATGGTTGGAAAAACTGGCTCCCCAGTTCGGTTTGAAAATCATTGCAAAAGAGTCTTTCAATCCCAGGGACACCGACATGACCACTCAGCTTTCCAATATTAGGATCAAAAAGCCCCAAGCCATTATCTGTTGGACCATAGGTCCCGCCGGAGCCATTGTGGCCAAGAACGTGAAACAGCTAGGCATCAAAGTGCCTCTCATACAGTGCCACGGTTTACCCGACCCCAAATACATTGAGCTGGCGGGTGACGCTGCCAATGGCAACATCATGCCCTCCACCAAACTCATGGCCTGGCAGCAGCTACCCGAGAAAGACCCTCAAAAGCCTGTCATTGCCAGCTTTGTCCACCTTTACAACGATGTTTACCACTACAACAAGGACTTCCCTATCAATACCCACTCGGGTTATGCTTGGGATGCCCTCATGATCCTGTCTAGGGCACTGAAAAAAGCGGGACCCGATAGGGAGAAGCTCCGGGATGCCATCGAAGAGACCAAGGGGTATGTGGGCATCAGCGGCGTGTACAACATCACCCCCGAAGACCACAATGGTCTTGGTGTGGATTCCATGATTATTGTCAAGATTGCAAACGGCAAGTGGATGTTAGAAGACTACTGACCCTTCAGGGGGCCGGTGAAACCATACGGCCCCCTCTTTTAAAAGCGCACTGCCATCCCGATACGGCTCCAAAACCATAACTCCTTGCATTTTTAGCCGGGAAAGGAAAACATAAAAGCATGAGAGGAATCCTTTACATAGTGGCTATAGACCTGGGAGCCTACTTTCTCTCCCTCGCCCTTGCCTACGAGGCCAGGGTCAAAGTCTTTCCCCACTTCCTCCCCACTCCTAAGTTTTCTTTCACATTCCTTTACCACCTAGGCCTGTGGTGGATACCCTTGGCTATAATTTCCTTCATGGCCTATGAAAGGCTCTACACCCAAAGACTCCCCTTCTGGGACGAAACCTTAAAAGTCATCAAGGCCGTATCAGCCGGCACTTTGGTGGTCCTGGCAGTAGTGAGTTTGGGAAAAATGAGTACCAGGATCTCCCGCTTGGTCATCCTCTCCATGTGGCTATTCTCCCTTTTCACCTTCCCCCTTTTCCGTCTTTATGGCAAAAAAATCCTGGCATCCAAAGGGCTATGGCTGGAGAAGATCCTTATCCTGGGAGCAGGAAACGCGGGAAAGGCCCTGGCTCAGGGTTTAGAGAGAGAGAAGACCATGGGTTACCGGATTGTAGGTTTCCTGGACGACGCCCCTGGCAAACAGGGAACCCATGTGGAAACCAACCAGGACTCCTACCCTGTCCTTGGCCCCATCTCCTCCCTGAAAGAGAAGATGGAGGAGCTGGACGTCAGGACAGTAGCCATTGCCATGCCTTCCCTGGGCATCCAGGGATTGAGAGAGCTGGTGAAAAGGGTCTATCTCCACACCCATCAGGTACTGCTGGTGCCTGAACTGAAAGGCATAACCCTCCTCAACGCCCAGATCATCCCCTTATTCATGGAGCAGCTCTTCATGCTGAGGTTGAAAAATAATCTAAAGTCTCCCCTTAACCGGGCGATAAAAAGAACTTTCGACCTAGTGATAGGGAGCTTCGTCCTTTTGGTTATGGCCCCCTTCACGGCCCTCGTAGCCCTGGCCATATCCCTGGAAACCTCCGGGGGACCCTTCTTTATTCAGGATCGGCTGGGGCGCAGGGGCGTCCGCTTCAGATGCATCAAGTTTCGTACCATGTATAAGGACGGCGACGCCAAGCTGAGAGATTATCTGGACAAAAACCCCCAAGTTAAAAAGGAATGGGAAGAGTTCAAAAAACTCAGAGAATTCGATCCCAGGGTCACCCGGGTAGGCAAGTTTTTAAGAAAGGCCAGCTTGGATGAGTTGCCTCAGCTGATTAACGTCATTAAAGGGGAGATGAGCCTAGTGGGACCCCGCCCTTATCTGCCCAGGGAGAAGGGGGACATGGAAGGGTATCTCTCCACCATCCTAGTGGCCAAACCGGGCATCACCGGTCTATGGCAGGTGAGCGGAAGAAATGAGCTCCCTTTCAGAGAAAGACTTATCCTGGACGCCTGGTATGTCCAGAACTGGTCCCTGTGGCTAGACATTGTCATCCTCTTTAAGACGATAAAAGTACTCCTAAAAAGAGAAGGAGCCTACTGATATCTCCCTAAGGAACTCTGGAGGCCGTAAAAGCGTACGAGAGCCAATCCCCTACCCCTTTTGGTTTTCATTCCCATGCCCAAAAGTGGAAAATTTTCATAATCTCCATCTTTAGTCGTAAAAAACCAGCTGCACCTTGACTTCTGAGAATGGGGAAACCCATATTTGAATTTGTGGAATATTTAAAAATCTCTATCAAGGAGGGGCAGTATGAAGCATTTTGGTACCCTCACAAAAAGGATCGGAGCCATTTGTGCCATGGTCATCTTTCTTTTAACCTTTACAGGCCCAACTACCGTCAGGTCCGCCACCACTCTGAAGCTGGGCTTCGTCACGGCGGCAGACCCTAGGGATCCTTATTATATCGCCTCCAAAAAATGGGCGGAACTCATCGAGAAGTATACCCACGGCAAGTACAAGGTGGCACTCTACCCCAGTGGTCAGCTGGGGAACGAGAGTGACATGATTCGCAACATCATGGTGGGCACCCAAGATCTGGGGGTCATCACCAACGCCCCCACGGGTTCCTTTGTGAGCTCCTTCATGGTTCTGGATATGCCCTTCATCTTTCCCAGTTATCAAGTGGCCCACAAGGTCCTGGACGGCCCCGCGGGAAAGGCCCTTCTCTCCAAGCTGGACAAGATCAACATCAAAGGACTGGCTTTCGCTGAGGGTGGTTTCCGCCATATGATAAACAATGTCCGTCCCATCAAGACTCCCGCCGATCTTAAGGGCATCAAGTTCAGGGTGATGAAGGCCCCCGTCTATCTGGCAATGTTCAAAGCCCTGGGAGCCAACGCCGTTCCCATGCCCTGGGGAGAGGTCTTCACCGCGGTGCAACAGCACGTGGTGGATGGCTTGGAGATCCCCATCCCCGTCATCTGGGCCAACAAGTTTTACGAGGTGACCAAGTATCTTTCCCTCACGGGCCACACCTACTCTCCCCTCATTGTAATGGTGTCAGGGAACCTTTGGAAGAGGCTCTCCCCTGAAGACCAAGCCGCTTTCCAGAAAGCAGCTATGGAGGCAGCCCAATACGAGAGACAGACTATCGAGGGCATCATCCAAGACCTCATTGCCAAGCTAAAGGCCAAGGGGATGAAGGTTAACGAGGTGCCCGACAAGAGGCCCTTCATGGAAATGGTGAAACCCGTGTACAAGCAGTTCGAGGGCAAGATCGGCAAGGACACCCTGGAGATGATCCTTAAAGCCAGGGACAAGGCTATGAAGGAATAATATCCAAGAACCCAGGGCCCTCGGCTGATGAAGAATATCAAAGAAGCAGTTGATCTGCTTTTAAGGGTCTTTTTGGTCTTACAGGGGGGCGCTCTCCTCCTCTTGCTAGGGATAGAAGTGTTCTTTAGATACGTCCTGGAGAGCGCCCTCTCCTGGCCCGAAGAGGTGGCAGGGATGATCTTTGTCTGGTTCACCCTGGTGGGTACTGCCTACCTGGTGAACGAGAACTCCCACATTGCCTTTTCTCTCATATCCAAGCGCTCCCCTGATTGGGTAAAAAAGGTTCTAGGGGTCTTTTCCCAGCTCATCGTCATCGCCTATGCCGTATTCATGGTAGTACCGGGGATGAGATATGTGAAGATGTTCAGCTTCGTCACTTCGCCAGCAGCTAATATCAACTTAACGTGGGTGAACATGGCCGTTCCTGCTTCAGGAGTCCTGATCATCTTTTACTCTCTGATCAACATCTACCAAACCATCGCCACTCCTTAAGGAGGCGAAGGGATGAACACCGGTGTTGCCGCCCTGATAATGCTCCTCATTTTTATTGGTCTCATCATCCTGGAGGTGCCCATAGGCTTTGCCCTGGGTATCTCGGGCATCTTAGGACTCTTCTTTATGAAAGAGTCTCTCCTCATGTTCCCCCAGAACCTCATTGCCGGCATCAACAACTTTGCCCTCTTGGCCATTCCCTTCTTCATTCTCCTGGGAAGCTTGGCCGAGAAGAGCCTACTGGCCGAGACCCTCATAGACCTGGCAGAAGAGATCATAGGCTTCGTTCCCGGGGGCATGGCCGCCGTCACAGTATTCGCATCCATGCTCTTTGCCACAGCCTCAGGCTCCGGCCCTGCCACCGTGGCGGCCATAGGTTCCATCACTATTCCCGAGATGGAGAAACGGGGTTACTCAAGCAAATTTGCCATTGGCACAGCAGCCTCGGCAGGGGCACTGGGGCCCATCATTCCCCCTAGTATTCCCCTTATCATCTACGGGGTGGTGGCCAACCAGTCCATCACCAAGCTCTTCCTGGCAGGCCTGGGGGCAGGGCTCCTATTTGCCTTCATACTCATCGTCTATTGCATCATCCGGGCCAAAGTAGACAAAGTCCCTGTCACAGGCAAAAGACCCAGTTTCAAAAAGGTCGCCAGGGCCATGTGGAAGGCCAAGCTGGCCCTGGGCATCCCCCTCATAGTTCTGGGCGGCATCTATTCGGGCATCTTCACACCCACGGAATCAGGGGCCATCGGCTGCCTCTACGTCATTCTGGTGGGCTTCGTCATCAGGACCCTCTCTCCCAAGGACCTCTACGACGCCATCCTATCGGCCTCTAAAGCCTCAGCCATGATCATGTTCGTCATAGCCGCTGCCGCCCTCTTCGCCTGGCTCATGGCTGTGGGCAGAGTACCCCAGATCGCCGCCAAGGCCATCTTAACCTTTTCCCACAACAAGGTGGTCTACCTCATCTTCGTCAACATTCTCTTTCTCATCATCGGTTCCGTCCTGGACACACCGGCGGCCATCGTCATCATGGTGCCCATACTGGCACCCATAGCATACAGGTTCGGCATTGATCCCATCCACTTCGGGGCCGTGGTGGTGGTGAATTTCGTCATCGGTTACATCACCGCCCCCTTCGGCTATAACCTCTTCGTGGCCCAGAGCATCACGGGCAAGAGCATGGAAGAGGTGACGGCCGCCGTCACTCCCTTCCTCCTCATCTGTATCCTGGGGCTCCTCATCATCACCTATGTCCCCCAGATCACCCTTTTCTTCCCCCATCTCATCGGGAGGTGAAGCCGTGATCCGGGAGGTCCTCAGGGGGGCTTACGACACCCACGTCCACTCAGCCCCGGACCTGGTGGAGCGAAGGCTCACGGACTTGGAGCTGGCCCGGAGAGCTCGGGAACAGGGTCTGGCAGGTCTGGTCATCAAAAACCACCACTTCGAAACAGCCTCCAGAGCCCTCATCGCCCGCCGGGAGGTCCCCGGCGTCACCGTTCTGGGAGGCATCACCCTTAACGAGACTGTGGGAGGCCTCAATCCCCACGCTGTGGAGGCTTGCCTCAAGCTGGGGGGCAAAACTGTGTGGATGCCCACGGTGGACGCCCAGAACCACCGGGACAAAACGGGCCAGAAGGGAGGCATCTCCATCCTGGACGAAGGGGGAAGGCTCAAGGAGACCGTGGGAGAAATCCTGGACTTGGTCAAGGAGTGGGAAGCCGTCCTGGCCACAGGCCACCTATCCCTGGAAGAGACCCTGGTCCTGGTGAGGGAGGCTAGGACCCTGGGCCTCGAGAAGCTGGTCTACACCCATCCCGAGTTCTGGATCACCAGGACACCCCTGGAAATCCAGAAGGAGCTCACCCGCCAGGGGGTCTTCATGGAGAGGTGCTACTACTCCTGCACCCTGAAGGACCACCACCGGGTGACCCTCCAAGAACTGGCCCTACAGATAAGGGAAGTGGGCCCTGCCACCACCATCCTGGCCTCGGACCTGGGCCAGAAGGATAATCCCCCGCCCCCGGAAGGTCTGGAGCTCATGCTCCAGGGGCTCTTGCAAAAGGGTGTCACCGAGGAAGACCTGGAGACCATGGTGAAGGAGAACCCCAAAAAACTCCTCATCTGAACGGGGCTCCCCTTTCGTCCTCTATCGTTTCTTCCTTCTGCGGAAGGCCTCTTCCACTCCCCAGAAACACCCGGCGGCAAAAGTGGCCTTCTCCACCCTCATTCATCCAGGAAGATCTCTCCAGGGTTCATGATGTTGTAGGGATCCAGGAGTTCCTTGATACGTTCCATAAGTCCGTAACTGGCCCCGTGCTCCTTTTCCATGAACTTACGCTTCCCGATTCCCACCCCGTGCTCTCCCGTGCAGGTGCCCGCCCCCAGGGCACCACGGGCACCCTGTTCTCCCAGGCCCAGGCCACGATCCGGGACACCTCTTGGGTGGTTACAGGCCAGATGACCCCTGCCGGCAGGATCCCCTGGTGAGGAGAGATGTCCTTCAAGTGGAGATTCCTGTTGGACTCTCCCACAGAGAAGCGCCCCTCCTCCACCATCCTGGCCAGGGTTTCTATTTGTTCTGCTGTGAACTCTCTAATAACCCTGGGCTTCTCCATGCATCCCCCCTCGACATTGCGTTAATTCCTCTACGCCCAAAGTTATAGGAAAAGCCCCCCCTGGGGTAAAGGTAGGACATCCAGCAACTATGCTTCAATCTAAAAATGCCCGGCCCCTGGCGGGACCGGGCCAAAACAACACCGGGAGAGAAGGTTATAAAGAGGATGGGCAGTGGGTGGTGCTCTGGATGTATGGTTCCTCCCATTCCTGGAGCTCCTCCTCTCGGTAGTCCAGGAAGGGTATGGGTTCTTCCAAATCCCTGCCAGGCTCGTACTGGAAGATGGCCCTGGTCCTGTCTCCCACCATAGCAAAGAGGCGGGAGACGGGAACTGCGTTGGGACAGGCGTCTTCACAGGCACCGCAGGAAACACAGGAGAGGCTCATGTGGTTCATCCTCCCCGTATGGAAGAGGAGGGTGTCGGGCATGAACCTCAGGCCCCCCTTTCTCCGGGCCCTCATGAGATAGTTGTGGGGGGCCACCTTGAGGGCGTTGGACTCGAAGAAGCACTCCCTGCAAAAGCAGATGGGACACACCCTCATGCAGTTGTGGCAGTTTATGCAGTTGTGAAAAGTGGCCAGGAGGGCCTCCGGGCCTGCCACCTGGGGACCAAACTCCTCCCTGAAGTAGGCCTCCCTCTCGGAGACCCTACTGGCCGTGAGCTCTTCCACAGCCTTCTCCCTTTCGGCCAGGTCCTCCTGCCCCGTGTACCCCAGGGCCTCCAGGGCCTTCTCCCCCTGGGGGGTGTGGGCTATCAAATAGAAACTCCCCTGGGGTGCCCCCAGGAAGCCTACCTCTATATCAGCCCAGGCCCCTGTGAACCTGATGCACACCTGGCACAGGGGTCTGGCACCAGCCAGACGGAAATCCTTCAGAGCATTGAGAAAGGCTGCCTTTATCTCCTCCCCGTTCCCCTCTAAGTAACTCCTCAGGGGATACGCCCCGGGACAGTCGAAACTGACGGTGAGGAGCCCCTGGGGTTTCACCTGGTTGAGTTTTATCAGCTCCCTCATAGCCGCCAGCTCGCAGGGACGAAGGACCACCACCGTGGGCACCTCCACGGGGCCCTTCCTGGTGAGCCTAGAAACCACCCGTCCTCCCTGGACGGTCATCACGGGGGCCACGGGCCAGGCATGGTCCACCCTGGAAGGCTCCTTCACCAGGAGATGGGCAAAAGAATCCCCCGCCGGCACCGGATAGGGCACCACCACGGCCCCTACGGCACCCTCCCCCAGGAGGTCCCGGAGGAATCCCTTGAACCCTTCCCACCTGTTCCCCTCTATCTTCACAGCCACCATGGCAACCCCCTAGGTGTCCCATCTTCGGGAAAGGGCATTGGGCCCCTTCTCCCTGATGTGGGCGTCGAACTCCCAGGCCGTGTCCACCAGTTTCTTGCCCTCGCCGTGGGCCACCCACCGAAGCCAGAGCCTGTCTCCATCCAGACCCAAGGCGTTCAACACCTCCTTCATGACCGCCAGACGCCTCCTGGCCCGGAAGTTGCCCAGGTTGTAGTGACAGTCCCCGGGATGGCAACCACTCACCACCACCCCGTCGGCCCCTTCTATGAAGGCCCTCAACACGTAACTGGCGTCCAGGGCTCCCGTGCACATGACCCTGAAGGGCCTTACATTCTCAGGGTACTTGAGCCAATAGGCCCCTGCCGTTTCCGATCCCCCTGTGCCACACCAGGCACACAGGGCGTAAACTATCCGGGGCGTGAAGTTTTCCTCAGAGCCTTTTTTTTCTTTGTTCTTCTCCATCTCTCGTCCTCGTCTCTCTTCTTAGAGCAACAATGCGTCCACGCTGGGGATCATTTGCTCTCCCCGGGCGTCCCTGAGGTAGGCAGCCTCACTGGGACAGGCCACCAGACAGGCCCCGCATGAGTCACACAAGTAGGGCCTCACCCGGGCCACCCCCTTCACCTCGTCTATCTCCCTGGCATAGTATGGACAGACCTCCACACACAGGCCGCAGGCCACACATTTAGACTCCCTCACTGCCGAGACATACATGGCGTTGGGAGGGGGAAGCTGGGGCTTGCCCAAAAGGGTGAGGCTCCGTCCCGCTGCATCCCTGGCCGTGAGTAGGGCCTCCACCAGGGACCTGGGAGAGTGGGCCAGTCCCACAGGGAATATGCCGTTGCTGGAGAGTTCCCAGGGTTTCATGAGACGCTTGATGGCCTCCTCATAGGGACACATGCTGGTCTCAGTGTCGAAGAAGCCCTGGGAATCCAGCTTGTAGCCCAGGGCCTGGACCAGCTCCTGGTAGTCCTCCCTGGGGACAATCCCCACGGAAAGAACCACCCGAGCCGCCTCCAGGGTCTCTTCTCTGTTCCTGTCCACGTCGTGGACGGTGACCTTTAGAAGACTGCCCCCCGCCTCCACCCAGGGGTAATCCCCCAGGGAGAAGCGGATGAACCTGATGCCCTTCTCCACCGCCATGCGGTAGTAGTCTTCCTTGAAACCGTAGGTGTTGAGATCCCGGTAAAGGATGGCGACCTCCACTCCCCTATCCGCCAGGGCCAGGGCGTTCTTTAAGGCCTGGGAACAGCAGACCCGGCTGCAATAGGGACGGGCCTTGTTCCGGGAACCCACGCACTGGATCATGATTACGGGCCCCCGGGGGGTCTCCCCTTTCTGGAGGGAGAGCTCCAGCTCCCTCTGGGTGACAACCCTCTCGTCCTTGCCGTAGAGGAAAGCCCCGTTGGGACGGAAGGACTCCGCCCCAACGGCGGGGATCACAATGCCCACCCTCACCACCTGGGTCTCATCCCCCTGGCGGATGTGGGCCTCGAAACGGCCCGCCTTGCCCCACATATCTGTAATCTGGGCGTCTGTGAGTACGGTGATATGGGGATGGTTTAAGACCCTCTCCGTGAGCCAGGCTACATAGGCCGACAGGTCATGGCCTTCCAGATCCACCTGAAGGTCCCTGGCCAGGCCCCCCAGTTCCTTCTCCCTCTCCACCAGGGTGACGGGGAATCCCCGATTGGCTATGGCCAGAGCCGCCTCCATACCGGCAGCGCCTCCACCCACCACCAGGACAGTACTGGTGAAGGCCTCCGTGGGAGGGGGAGCCGCCTGGGCCTTTTTCACCTTCTCCACCCCCGATGCGATGAGGGCCAGGGCCTTCTCCTTCATGGCCTCTCTGTCCTCATGGACTCTGATGATGTCCTCCCTGAGACGCAGAAACTCGCTCAACAGAGGATTGAGACCCGCCATCATCACTGTACGACGGTATTTAAGAAGCTTCTGCAAGGGAGTACACACCGCCAGGACCACCCGGTTCACCTCCGAAGCCTTGATGGCCTGGGCCGTCTCCTGCATGGTGGGCGGGGTGCAACACCCCTTGATGATCTCCACGTGGTCCACCCCGGGCAGCCCCCTCACCTTCTCCGCCAGACCCTCCAAATCCAGGTACTGGTTGAACTCCCCGAAGCAGGAGCAGATGAAGACACCCACCTTGACGGGCTCCCCTTCCACACTCCTCAACTGGGGAGGAGGTACCGGAGCGAAGTTCTTATCCCCCAGGTATTCCAGGATCTCCGTGGCAGTGCCGTATCCCTCCCACACCGTCTCGGGGTTGCCCTTGGGACCCGTGAACTCGCCCACGGCAAAGATGCCCTCCTTTGTGGTTTTACCACAGGCGAAGGGCAACACTTTGCAAAAGCCGTGCTCATCGGCCTCCACTCCCGTAAGCCTGGAGAGCTTCCCCATGAGGGTGGGGGGCTTCTGCCCTGCGATGAGGATGAGAAGCTCCGCTTCCAACTCCCTATCCTGGCCCCCCAAGGTGTACTTGATTTTAACGTCTCCCTTCTTCTTGCCCTCCTCCACCTGGAGGTCCTGGGCCCGGATGATCTCCACTCCCAGCTCCAGGGCCTTTTCGTACCACCGGTAGTGGCCCTTGCCGAAGCCCCTGAACTCCCTGAAGAAAACCGTAACCTGGGCCTCTGGCATGAGCTCTTTGGTCCTCACAGCCCGATAAATAGCGGAGATGGTGGCGTTGTAGCTCTCATACTCCACCCCCTGGTTGTACTGGGGGGTGACCACCACGGCCACCCGCTGGGGGAGCTTCCCGTCGGAGGGGCGCTCCAGGGAGTTTTTGACAAAGTTGGTGAGGAGGGATCTCCTGGCCAGGTCCGCCGACTTCACCACGTTCTCCAGGGTGCCATAGCCGAACTTGGCTAGGTCTTCCCGGGTGGGCTCGTCGAACTCGGGAGCCAACACTACGGCTCCTACCTCCATCTCTATGGTCTCTTCAGGCCTCTCCAGTTTGAGACACCCCGTGGGGCACACCTTCTCACACTCCCCGCACCTGGTGCAGTGGTCTTCGTCGATGAGGAAGATGTTCTCCCAGGCGATCTCGGGGTGGACGTATATGGCCTTTCTCTTGTTGCCATTGTCCTCCACCTCCACGGGGCAGGCCCTGATGCAGGCCTCACACTCGGTGCAGGCGAAGTTGTTCACGTAGTGGTCCCGTTTCCTGATCTTCACCTTGAACCGGCCGGGTTCCCCGGAGACCTCCAGGAGATCGGCGTTGTAGAGGACCTGCATGGCACCCAGGCCGATGAAGAGCCTTTGGGGCATGTGGCCGCAGGCCCAGCAGAAGTCCAGGGGAAGCTGGGCCAGGACCTGGTTCCCGTACTGGTCCACGTAGGCCCCCCGGTTGAGCATCACCGCCTTGTAGCCCATCTTGGCCAGGGCATAGGCCACCCTGTAACCCGCCAGGTTGGTGCCGTAAATGAGAACGGTACTCGCCCTATCATTCTCGCTCATGGCCTACCTCCCTACAGGAAGATCTCCGCCCTGGCGGGGTTGGGCCCCAGCCTGCGGATCTCCTCCGTGAACTCCTTGGCCACCTGGGCAAACTTGGGTCCCTCGCTGGCGGCGATCCAGGAGAGTTTCACCCTCTCGGGCCCCAGCCCCAGGCTCTCCAGGATCTTCTTGGTGAGGGCCACCTTCCTCCTGGCATAGTAGTTGCCCTTCTGGTAATGGCAGTCCCCCGGGTGGCAACCTGCCACCAGGACTCCGTCGGCCCCATCCAGAAGGGCCTTGATGATGAAGACGGGGTCCACCCTGGAGGAGCACATGACCCGAATGACCCTGAGGTTGGGGGGATACTTCATCCTGCTCACCCCTGCCAGATCGGCGGCGGTGTAACTGCACCAGTAGCAGAGGAACCCCACTATCTTGGGCTCGAAGGGCTCGCTCATAGCAGTACCCCCTCCAGCTCGGAGAAGATCTCTTCGTTGTTGAAGTGCTTCACCGTCACCGCCTTGTTGGGACAGGTGGCAGCGCAGAGACCGCAGCCTTTACATACGGCCTCGTTCACCACGCAGACCCCCCGAGCCGGGTCATAGTCAATGGCCGAATACATACAGATCTTCTTGCATTGCTGGCATCCTACACAGATCTCGGGATCTATGTAGGAAGTGGCCGCTTCCACCTCCACCTGGCCCCTCATAATAAGGGATAGGGCCTCGGCGGCGGCCCCTGCCGCCTGGGACACGGTGTCGGGAATGTCCTTGGGCCCCTGGCAGCAGCCGGCTATGAAGACCCCGTCACTGGCCGTGGAGACGGGGGCCAGCTTGGGATGAAGCTCTATGAACCAGCCGTCTTGGTCCTGAGAGATGCCCACCAGATGGGCCACCTTGTCGGCACCCTCGGCGGCCGTGAGACCCACAGATAGGATGACCATGTCCACGGGTACCCGGCGGACCTTACCCGCCAGAGTGTCCTCGGCCACCACGACGAGTCTGCCCTCTTCCTCAGGAGACTGGGTCACATCGGTCACATCGGCCACCTTACCCCTGACGAAGTGGGTACCCTCCTCCTGGAGACGGTTGTAGAACTCTTCGTACATCTTTCCCGGAGATCGGATGTCGATGTAGAACTCGTATACCTCGGCCCCCGTCTTCTCCCTCACTAGGTGGGCAAACTTCATGGAGTACATGCAGCACACCCGGGAGCAGTACCGATTGGTGTTCTCGTCCCTGGAGCCCACGCAGTGGATGATGGCCACCCTTCCGGGCACCCTGCCGTCCTTCATGCGGATCTCGCCCCCCGTGGGCCCCGCAGCGTTGTTGAGGCGCTCGAATTCCACGCTGGTGTAGACCTCGGGGTAACGCTTGTAGCCGTACTGGACCAGATTGGAGGGATCGAAAGGCTTGAACCCCGTGGCCACTATGATAGAGCCCACCTTCACCTCCAGGGTCTCTTCTTTCATGAAGTGGTCTATGGCATTGGCCTCACAGAGGAGCTCGCACTGGCGGCACTCGCAGCACCCCGCACAGTCCAGGCACCGCCTGCCCTCTTCCACGGCCCTTTCCTCGTCCAGGGCCAGCTCCACCTCACCGAAGTCCTTGATCCTCTCTGCCACGGGTCTCTCGGAAGGTCGATGGGGCTCGTTAACCTCGTAACGCCGTTTCTTGAGGACTTCCTCCCTGTCTACCGTCTCCAGCCAATGCTCCTCGTAGGGCCTGGCCTTGAGGTCCTCCCCTTCCAGGAACCGGCGGATGTACTCCGCCGCCTGGCGCCCCAGGCCTATGGCCTCCACAATGGTGGAGGGACCTTTAGTGGCGTCTCCTCCGGCGAAGACCCCCTCCCGGCTGGTGGCCAGGGTCTCGGGGTCCACCCAGATGGTGCCGTCCCGGTTGATCTCCAGGCCATCCTCAGCCAGGGGTGCCGAGTCAGGATACTGACCAATGGCCAGGATCACCGAGTCAGCAGGGATCTTGAAGTTGCTCCCCTCTATGGGAATGGGACGAGGACGGCCCGACTCGTCGGGCTCGCCCAGCTCCATACGAACGCACTCCACCTCCGAGAGATTGCCGTCCTTGCCGTGGAAGGCCACAGGATTGGTAAGGATCTGGATCTTGACCCCTTCGGCCTCAGCGGCTTCTATCTCCTCGGGGAAGGCGGGCATCTCCACCCGGCTCCGGCGATACACGATGGTCACATCCTTCGCCCCCAGGCGCAGGGCCGCCCGGGCAGCGTCTATGGCCGAGTTGCCTCCACCCACCACAATGACCTTGTCCCCCAGGACCACCCTCTCTCCTGAGTTGATTCTTCTCAGGAAGGTGATGGAGTGGTGGACCCCCTTCAAGTCCTCCCCGGGGATGCCCATGGTCCTGTCCTTGTGGGCACCTATTCCCAGGAAGACAGCCTTGTAACCTTCCTTGAAGAGCTCGTCTATCCTCTTGCCGTCCTTGCCCACGGGGGTGTTGCAGACGATCTCCACTCCTGCCTTCTTGACGAACTCTATCTCCTTGTCCACCAGGTTATTGGGAAGGCGGTACTCGGGAATGGCGTATCTCAACATGCCCCCCGGTTTCTCCAAGGCCTCGAACACAGTGACGGGATAGCCCTGGACGGCCAGGTAATAGGCGCAGGCCAATCCGGCGGGTCCCGCCCCCACCACGGCCACGGACCTGTCCTCTTTCTTCTCCTGGGCCACCACGGGGGGCTCCAGGCCCACATTTTCGTAGTACCAATCGGCCACGAAGCGCTTCAGGGCCCTGATCTGCACCGGGCCTCCCGCCAGCTGCCGGGAGCACTCCCTCTCGCAGAAGGCAGGACAGGCCCGACCCAGGCTGGCAGGGAAGATGACCCGCTCCATGATGAGCTTGAAAGCCTCTTCATGCTTTCCAGCGGAAATGAGCTTAACATAGCCGTGGGCGTTGAGCCCGGCGGGACAGGCATTGCGACAGGGGGAAAAGCCCTCCTTGTCAATGACGAAGATGTTGGGCACGGCCTGGGGGAAGGACCGGTAGATGGCCGTCCTGTCCATGAGGCCGTACTCGAAGTCGTTGGGCAGGGAGACGGGACACCCCTTGACGCACTCGCCGCAGCCCGTGCACTTGTCCTCCAGGACGAAGCTGGGCTTGCGGCGGATCTTCACCTCAAAGTTGCCTATGTATCCCGAAACATCCTCCACTTCGCTGTAGGTGAGGAGCTTGATGTTTTCGTGCTGGCCCACGGAGACCATCTTGGGAGTGAGGATACAGGCGGAGCAGTCCAGGGTGGGGAAAGTCTTGTCAAACTTGGCCATGTGTCCTCCGATGCTGGGCTCCCTCTCCACCAGATAAACGATTCTGCCGGCGTCGGCGATTTCCAGGGCCGCCTGCATGCCGGCGATACCCCCGCCAATGATGAGGACGTTGGGATTGATGTCCACGATCCTGGGTTGGAGGGGTTCGTGGTGGATCACCCGGCGTACGGCGGCCCTGACAAAGTCCTTGGCCTTTTGGGTGGCCTCCCTCTCATCCTCCGTCACCCACGAAACCAGCTCCCGGATACTGGCCATCTGGAAGAGATAGGGATTGATCCCCGCCTTCTTGCAGGCATTGCGGAAGGTCTTCTCATGCATCCTGGGGGAACAGGAGGCCACCACCACCCGGTTGAGGTTGTGCTCCTTGATGTCATTAATAATAAGCTCCTGACCTATGTTGGAGCACATAAACTTGTAGTCCCGGGCCACCACCACACGCTCCAGGCGAGAGGTGAAATCCACCACCTCCTCTATGTTTACCTTGTAGGAAATATTGATTCCGCAGTGGCAAATATAGACACCCACCCTGGGCTCGTCCCTTCTGGCCATCTCTCTTCCCTCCATCTTTACCCCACAAAATCCGGGGTTTTTGTGGGGACCCCACTGTGCAGCGCCACCTTAAAAGGCACCAGGAGCTTCTTGAGCCCCAGGACCCTTTCATCCATCCCCATGGCCAGACCCAAGAGCTGGGTGAAATAGACCACGGGCATACTCCCCATGTCGAGCTTGGCCTGAGGGACCTCCAGGTTGAACTGGCACAGGGGACAGATGGCCACCACAGCCTGAGCCCCCTTCTGCCTGGCGTTCAAAAGGATCCTCTTCACCAAGGGAAGGCAAGCCTCCTCGTGGGTCACCATCTGGGCCGCCCCACAGCAGTAGGTCTTGGCGGTGAAGTCTACCACCCGGGCCCCCAGCTCCTCCAGGAAGAGATCCAGGGTCCTGGGCCTTTCGGGATGATCCTCGCCATTGGTCTGGGGACGGGTGTACTGGCAACCGTAGTAGGGAGCCAGGGAGAGGTGGTCCAGGGGACGCCTGATCCTGGTCTTCCACACCTGACGGACCTGGGGCTCCATGAAGAAGTCCAGGAGATGTCTCACCTGGACCCTGCCCCTGTAAAGCTTGTTACCAACAGCCAGGGCCTGGTTCACCCTGGACTTGAGTTCTTCCTCATCGGCCAGGATGGCCCTGGCCTTGCGCAGGGTGGCGTAGCAGGCGTTACAGGGGGTGACCACCTGTTGAGCCCCCATCTCTTCGGCGATAGCCATGACCCTGGCGGGAAGAACCAGGGCCGCCATCTCATCCAGGCTGAAGTAGGCCGTGGCGCCGCAGCAGGTCCAGTCTTCCACTTCGGGAAGGGAGATCTCCAAAGCCTCCAGGACAGCCTCAATGGACTCCTGGTAACCCGCCGCCGACTTCAGGGTGCAGCCGGGATAAAATACCGTCTTCACAGTATATCCCCCTTTATCCCGCAAAGTCCGGACGATCCGGCGGGGGCCTCGCCCTCCCGGGCCAATTCCCTGGCCTTGGTAAGCATGGCCTTGAAGGCAGCGGGGTCCTTCACAGGTCTCACCTTAAGCTCCATCCTCCTTTTCAAGAGGAGCTTGAGGCCCAGGGAGGCGTTCTTCACGGCGTCCAGAGGTGACTTCTTGAGGTACTTCTGCATCATCTTAGCCTCGGAGAGACGACCGTACTCCTCCACCGTCTCCTTGAAGGCCTGATATATGTACACGGACCTTTCCCTGGGAGCGTAGCCCCGGGCCACGGCCATGCGTTTCAAGGCGTACATGATGTCAGTGATCTTGATGCCCCGGGGACAGCGCACGGTGCAGAAGTAACAGGATGCACAGATCCAGTAGGTATTGGCCTTGAAGACCTCATGGAAGTCTCCCCCCTTGGCCATGGCGAAGAGACGCCGAGGACCGTAGTCCATGGCCTGGGCCATGGGACAGGACCCCGTGCAGGTGCCGCACTGTATGCACTTGAGGATCTGGTCCCCTCCGGGCATCTCCAGCAACTCTTTCAACAGCCCCCTGGCCTCCATGACTACTCCTCCAATTCGGTAAACTCCACGGGCCTGTAGGTGGTGAGGGGCAGCTCCTCCTGGAGACCCCGGCCCGGGAGATACTCAAAGAGCTCCTGGACATCGGCGCCCACCGCCTTGAAGATCTGGGCCACGGGTATGCCCATGGGACAGGCGTCCTCGCACATACCGCAGGCCACGCAGGAGGTAGCCATGTGGGTCATGCGACCCAGGTGGAAGAGAATGGTGTCCATGGGCACCCTCAAGGCCCCCTTCTTCTCCAGACGCTGGGTGTAACTGATGGGCTCGTAGTCGAAGGTGGCCGATTCGAAAAAGCAGTCCTTGCAATAGCAGATGGGGCACACCTTGGAGCAGTTGTGGCAACCAATGCACTTGCCAAAGACCTCCAGGAGTCCTTGATATCCCTTGACCCTCTCCTTCACGGAGGAGAGAAGCTGGGCCCTGTTAGCGGCTTTGGTCTTTAGCAGGGCCTGGGATTGGGAGGTGAAGACCTCGCCCCTCCTGGTTTCCAGACCCACTTTGGAAGCCAGTTCCAGCCCCTTCCCCGTAAGGAAGGCCAGCTGGGGCCTGTCTCTACCTATGACCGAGACCACCACATCGGCCCCCATGGGCTGGAAGAGGTCGCAAGCCCCGCACACCTCCCGGATACCCTGGGGCACCTGGCCCTCCTTCAGGGCCTGGTTGTAAGCCTCCAGGTGGGCCGCTCCCTTCTCCCTGGTCATCTTCTCCAGGGGATAGACCCCTCCGCACTCCAGGCCAATGATGTACAGGTTGTCCAGGTTGGCCTGCTCCAGCTTCACCAGCTCCACCAGAACCCGGATTTCACAGGGCCTCAGGACCACGGCCACAGGTCTGTCCACAGGTCCTTCCAGAGTGAATTGGGAAACCGCCTTCCCTCCGTTGGCGGGCATGAAGGGGAAAAGGGGTGCCAGACCTTTCCTACTCCCTTCCTTTGGAATCAGGGCGTGGGCCACCTTGCCTTCCGAGAGGAACTTGGGACAGAAGAGGACCTCTACTGCTCCCAAATCCAGTAGAGAAACAAGGAAAGATTCCAAATCCTGAGGTACCTCCGCTGTCTTGGCCATTCTACCCCTCCGCGGAATGCTCCTAATAGAGTTCTCCGAGTGTTTTCCCGTTTCTTAAGAGTTTATAATATTCGAATGTTCTAATGTCAAGGAGAAAGAGACCGAAAGGTCCCTTGAAACGACAGAAAAGAGATAAGCGTTTTTTGCCCTTATTGATAAAAGCGGTTATGTCTTGCTAGACTTGGGGTTGAACGAAAGAGGGGGTGGGAAAATGGGTCATCTGGTGATTTTTGCTGTGGGAAAGGATCGCCCGGGGATCGTGGCCGGAGTCTCTAGAGTGCTTTATGAGTTGGGTTGCAACATAGAGGACTCCAGTATGACTATCCTGAAGAATCAGTTTGCCATGATCCTCATCGTCGAACCAGGTCCGGGAGTGAACAAGGAATCTATGCAAGAAGAACTAAAAGAGGTAGGAAAGGAGCTTGGTCTCAAGATCACTGTGAACGAGGTAGAAGATCAGGAGTTGGACACCAGCCTGTGGGACGAGGCTCAACGCTGCATCCTCACAGTATTCGGGACCGACAAGACGGGCATTGTCTATAAAGTGTCCAGAATCCTGGCCGAAAGGGGCATAAATATAGCCGATGTGAAAACCAAAGTGATAAAAAGGGAAGAGGGAAACATCTATGCCATGATCTTGGAAGTCGATGTTCTGCCTGGTGTTGACATGGACGAGTTGAAAGAAGCCCTCCAAAACACAGCTCAAGAGTTGGATGTGGACATCAACCTCCGAGAAATCCCCACAGCCAGGATGTGAATCTAATGAGCGTGAGAAAGATTATCACTTACCCCAATCCTCTTCTCAGGGAGAAGAGCGGAGAGCTCAAGGAGCTGGACGAAGCAGCCATCCAGGTGATTAGAGACCTTGAAGATACCATGTACTCCGCATCCCACGGCATAGGCATCTCGGCCCCCCAGATAGGCGAACTGGTACGGGTGATCATCGTGGACGTCGCTCGAAACCCCCATTACAAGAGGACCAATCATGGCAAGCTAATTCTCATCAACCCCGTCATTGTTCATGCTCAAGGAGAAAAGGTGACCCGGGAAGGATGTATGAGTCTCCCCGATTACGTGGCCTTCGTCAAGAGGCCCCGTGAAGTGGTAGTGAAGGGATGGACACCCGACGAGAGAGAAGTGGAAATCGAGGCCAGGAACTTAGAAGCCATCGCCCTCCAACACGAGATAGACCACTTGGACGGCATTCTGTTCATAGACCGCATATCTTCCCTTTCAGAACTCATCTCCAGAAATTCTCTAGGGAAGAAGAAAGAATGAAGAGAGCCATCGTAGGAATCTGGACCCTAATCTTTATCCTAGCTTTCACGGCCGGTGCCTGGGCGTCTTTAAGCCTTAAAAAAGTCATCCTCTACCCTTCCTCTGCCACCCTGGTTTGGAGGGGTACGGTGGTACCCGGTGACAGGGGAAGAGTAGATCTGGGCTACCTGCCCAGCAGTGCCATCAAAGACTCGGTGAAAGTCCAGCTCATTTCTCCCCTGGAGCTTGTTGAACTCCGCATCCATGAGGTGAAGGAAGATCTCCAGCTAGACAGAATGAAGGGGGAAATCGACAAGCTAAAAATCCAGTTGGAGATCCTTAAAACCCAGAAGGCCTTCATAGAAGGCCTTTTAAACACCCAAAAGACCGGAAAGGGCCGGGGTTGGTGGGAGAAGCTGCCCTTGAAAGAAACCCTGGCAAGGCTTCATACCCTGAGTAATCAACTAGGGTCCCTCTCCATGAAAAAAGAAGCCTTGCAGAAAGAGCTGGAGAAGAAAGAGAAAAACCTCGATAAATGGCGCCAAGCCCACAGGTGGAAGATGGAGGCCCTGGTAAAGGGGCAGGGTCGGGCATCGGTCCGCCTCACCTATCGGGTAGACCAGGCCTACTGGAGACCTATTTATGCCGCCCGACTGGTTGATGAAAGGGTAACCCTCCAATTCATGGCCAGAGTCCACCAGGAGACAGGCATGGACTGGCAGGGGGCAAAGGTGGTCCTCTCCACAGCCCAGCCCCGGGGAAGGGTGGAGCCACCCCAGCCCACCCCTCTGTATCTGAGACCCGTACAACCCGTCAGGATCCTGGAAGCCATGCCTCTGGCCAAAAGCATGGCCAAGGGCAAAAGAGAGATGCCAGGGGAGAAGGGTTCCTACACCCTTCTGGAAGGGGTGGCCCTCTACACCCCCACCAATCCCCTCTACCTCCAGTCGGGCAAGGACGGCATCCTGAAAGTTAAGGAGTGGGTCCTCACCCCCAAACTGGAGCGATTCTGTTACGCTGTAGCCGACCCCACTGTGTATGTGGTGGCCATCCTGGATCAACTGCCCCAGATCCTGCCCCCGGGTAAAATGCAGCTATACCAGGGCCCCAGCCTGGTGGGAGAGACCTATCTCACCTTCAGGACCCCTCTTAAGCTCTCCTTCGGCAGGGATCAGACCCTTAAGGTGAAGAGGGTCCAGACCAAGCGTTATCTGGATAAGAAGTTCGGGGGCAAGGTGGAGATCACCGTGGCCTACCAGACCACCATCGCCAACCTAGGTCCCAAAACCAGAAAAGTGAAAGTGGTGGAGAGGATTCCCGTCTCTCAAGATGAAAGGGTCGAAGTGAAGTTCAAGGGAGCCCAGCCTCCGGTGAAACCCAACAAGAAAAGGGGCTTCCTCAAGTGGACGGTGACAGTGCCTTCCCATGGAAAGGTTCAGGTAGGCTACTCCTTCTCAGTGAAGTACCCCGAAAAGCTACACCTCAACTATCCCTTCTAAAGGGGTTTTTGAAGGGGTCCTGCCCCGACTGAGTGCCCCCCCTATTTACTACCAGTTCCTCATGCTTCCGGTGTAGATCCTCTTCACGTCCTCCTGGGTAACTCTTCGGGGACTGCAGCTCAAAAGCCGCTGGATCTTCATGGCTGCTT
>JAJSAC010000054.1 GCA_024274915.1 Thermodesulfobacteriota bacterium | reverse complement strand
CTGTTGATCATCCGCTACTGCCCTCATGGCTATGCCCACCCTGGAGTACTTGAAGAAGAGCGCAAAGATGACCAGAAGGAGAAAGGACAAAAAGAAGGTCCACAGATAAACTTGGGAAACGATCACAGGGCCGAAATGGACAGGTTTTTGAGGAAATACCGTGGGGAAGGTCCGAATCTGGGTGCCCCAGATAATGGAAACAAAGGCCCTAATCATGGCTGCCAAGCCGATGGTGAGCATGATAATGGAAATGATAGGCTCTCCGATCATGGGTCTGAGGGCCAGCCTTTCCAGCACTACCCCGAAGATCGCCATGACCACAAAGGTGAGTAAAAAGCCCGGTATAAAGGGTATGTGGCACTGCACCACCATCCAAAAGCAGACATACGCCCCCAAGAGCAAAAACTCCCCCTGGGCAAAGTTCAGTACCCCTGTGGATTTGTATATGAGGACGAACCCCAGGGCCACCAAGGCGTATACGCTTCCCAACACCAGCCCCGCAACCAGTAACTGGACAAAATGTACCAAGGCCTGCTCCATCAGAAGCCTCCCCTACATCTCCTTTTTCTTCCAGAACTTCCACCTGCTCCCGGATTTGTAAAACTTCTCACATCCCTCCTCCGCTCCCAACTCCCTTATCTTTAAAACAGTGCTGATGGTCACAGTTCTGCCATCCTGATACCTTATCTCCGCCTTGATGGGCAGTTCATCCACGCCACTGTAAAGGGCCTCTATCACCTCCCTGTATTTCTCGGATATGAATCCCCTCCTCAACTTCTTGGTCCTTGTGAGCTCCTCATCATCAGGGTCCAGTTCCTTGTAAAGAAGGAGAAACTTCTTGATCCGCACCTTCTCCGGCAGGGTCTCGTTCACCCTCCATATCTCCTCCTCGATTAGATCGTACACCTCCGGCTTGGCAGCCAGATCCGTGTAGGTGGTATAGCTCAACCTACGATCTTCCGCCCACTTGCCCGTATGCTTGTAATCAATACAAATCATGGCCGTTATGTATGGCCTTTCATGACCAAGAACCATGGCTTCTACGATGTAGGGGCAGAACTTCAGCTTATTTTCTATAAACATGGGAGAAAACTTGGTTCCGTCCGTCATGTGCATCAGGTCCTTCACCCTATCAATCACCACCAGATGGCCCTTCTCGGATATGTATCCTGCATCTCCAGAATGCAGCCATCCGTCCCTCTTGGTCTCTTCCGTGGCATCGGGGTCCTTGTAGTACTCAACAAAGACCGCCGGACTCCTGGAGAGTATCTCCCCCGTCTCCGAAATCTTAATCTCCGTTTCAGGAATGGGTTTGCCCACGGTATCAAAGTGGATATCCCCATCCCTATGGATACAGGAGATGCCAGAAATTTCTGTCTGGCCGTAGATCTGTTTCAGGTTGACCCCCAGGGCATGGAAGAAACGAAAGACATCGGGGCCCAGGGCTGCCCCCCCAGTGGTGGCACTTCGTATTCGTGAGAACCCAAGCCGATCTTTCAGGGCCCTGAAGAGGAGCACCCACGCCACAGCATACAGGATCTTCCAGCGGAGAGGGGGAGGCTCTTTGGCAAACTTGAAGTCAGCCCAGCGGTAGCCTATGGGCATGCACAGGTTGTAGATGAACCTCTTGAAAGGGGACGCATCGAGATGCTTCACCATGATCTGCCTGGAGAGCCCTTCCCAGACCCTGGGAGGAGAGAAGACCACGTGAGGGCCGATTTCGTACAGGTCAGCCATGGCGGTCTCAGGCCCCTCCGGGAAGTTGACGGTGAAACCTATGGCCAGGGCGGAAGAGACCGCCATCATCTGCTCCCCAATCCAAGGGAGGGGCAAAAAAGAGAGGAACTCGTCAGTCTCGTATTTGGGGTCCACCTGATTGAGGTTCAAGGCCATCTTCAACACGTTCCTGTGGGTAAGTACCACTCCCTTGGGAAGGCCAGTAGTACCAGAAGTGTAAGCTATGAGGGCGGTGTCGTCCTCCGTGAGGCTCTCCACGTTCTTCATGAAGAGGGCCGGATCCCTCTCCTCCAGCCTTCTCCCCATCTCCTCCACGTCAGGGAAGTACAGGAGGGCAGGGTCGCTATAGGCGCGCATGCCCTTAGGGTCAGTGTAAATGATGTTCCTAACCTTGGGCAGTCTCTCCTTCATGTCCAGGATCTTGTCAACT
>JAJSAC010000053.1 GCA_024274915.1 Thermodesulfobacteriota bacterium | reverse complement strand
GGAGGGGCCTGCGTTACGCCCACGTAGTGGAGATCCTCAAGAAGGTGACGGGGGCTCCCGAGGCCATGGTGGTGAACAACAACGCCGCCGCCGTCCTCCTGGTCCTGGCGGCATTGGCCCATGGGAAGGAGGTGGTGGTTTCCAGGGGAGAACTCATCGAGATTGGGGGAAGCTTCAGGATTCCCGATGTCATGGCCCAATCCGGGGCTATTTTGAGGGAGGTGGGCACCACCAACAAGACCCATCTCCGGGATTACCAGGAGGCCATTAATGATAATACAGTACTTTTGATGAAGGTGCACCCCAGCAACTATCGGATCCTGGGTTTCACCCAGTCGGTGCCTCTCAAAGACCTGGTGGCCCTGGGAGAGGAGCGGGGAATTCCAGTTTACGAAGACCTGGGTTCGGGCAATCTGGTGGATTTGAGGGCCTACGGTTTGCCCTACGAGCCCACCGTCCAGGAGAGCCTGAGGGCAGGAGTGAGCGTCCTCTCCTTCAGCGGCGACAAGCTCCTGGGTGGACCCCAGGCAGGCATCATCCTGGGGAATGGGGGGAT
This sequence comes from Thermodesulfobacteriota bacterium, assembly GCA_024274915.1. Lineage (GTDB taxonomy): Bacteria > Thermosulfidibacterota > Thermosulfidibacteria > Thermosulfidibacterales > B14-G1 > B14-G1. The sequence goes on along the minus strand of JAJSAC010000053.1, from coordinate 19,037 downwards.
CATAGAGGTGGTGAGGAACCATCCCCTCAATCGGGCTTTGCGTATAGACAAGCTCACCCTGGCAGCCCTGGAGGCCACCCTTCGCCTCTACATGGAACCCGAGACCTTGTTCAAACGCCTGCCCACCCTGGCTTTTCTGGCCACTCCCCTGGAGGTATTGAAGGAACGGGCCTGCAGGGTGAAAACCATACTGGAGGAGGGACTGTCCTCCGCCTTTTCTGTGAAGGTGGTGGAGGATGTCTCTTATGTGGGTGGAGGGGCCCTGCCCCTGGCAGAGATGCCTACGACGGTGGTGGCTTTAATTCATTCGGAACTTACGGCTATTGAGGTTGAAGAAAAGGCCAGGAAAGGCCATCCCCCTGTCATTGGTCGAATAAAGGACGAGGCCTTTTGTCTGGACGTGAGGACTGTGAGAGAGGAGGATCTGGAGCCCATGGTGTCTTCATTAAGGAGGAGTCTGGCGTGAAGCGGGTGGTGGTAGGCACGGCGGGACACATAGATCACGGCAAGACCCAGTTGGTGAAGGCCCTGACGGGGATGGACACGGACAGGCTTCGGGAGGAGAAGGAGCGGGGCATCACCATCGACCTGGGTTTTGCCCCCTTGGATCTCTCCCCTGAGGTGAGGGTGAGTATTGTGGATGTCCCCGGTCACGAGCGGTTCGTGAGGAACATGGTGGCGGGGGCCTCGGGGATAGATCTGGTCCTTATGGTCATCGCCGCCGATGAGGGGGTGATGCCCCAGACCAGGGAGCACCTGGCCGTTTGCCAGTTTCTTGGGGTCCACAAAGGGCTGGTGGCCCTCACCAAGGTGGACCTGGTGGATTCCGATTGGCTGGAGATGGTGCGCCACGATGTGGAGGATTTTTTGAAGGGCAGTTTCCTGGAGGGGGCTCCCATCGTGGTCACATCGGCGGTGACGGGGAGGGGTTTAGAAGAGCTGAAGGGGAAGTTGCTTGAGCTTTGCGTGGAGGTGCCGGAAAGGAGTGCCGGGGCTTCTTTCAGGATGCCCGTGGATAGGGTTTTCACCATAAAGGGGTTTGGTACTGTGGTGACGGGTACTGTCCATTCGGGCAGGGTGCGAGTAGAAGGTGTCCTGGAGTTGCTTCCCCAGGGCCTATCTCTGCGGGTAAGAGGCCTTCAGGTCCACGGGGATTACGTGGAGGAAGTGGGCCCTGGCTTCAGGGCGGCCATAAACCTGGCTGGGGTGGGTAAGGAGGATCTGGAGCGGGGATACGTGCTGGTCTCTCCAGGAGCTTTTGTCCCTTCCACTTTTGTGGATGGGAGTCTCTCCCTGCTGCCCCAGGCCCGGCCTCTGAAGAACTGGACGCGGATCAGGTTTCACTGGGGTACGGCGGAGACCATGGGCCGGGTGAAGCTCCTGGACAGGGAGGTGCTGAATCCCGGGGAAGAGACCCTGGTCCGGATTCACCTGGAAAAGCCCGTAATAACTGCCCCCGGAGATCCCTTTGTGGTCCGCGCCTTTTCCCCTGTGGTGACCATAGGTGGAGGCCGGATTCTGGACAGTAATCCTTCTCCGGGGTCCGTGAAACGCCAGAAGCTTTACGGGCAGCTCTCTGCCTTGAGGGGGATGCCCGACTGGAAACGGCTGGAATTTTTCCTCATGTGGGCCGCCGAGGAAGGTCTCACTCCCCGGGAGGCCTTCTTAAAAACCACCCGCTCGGTCCCTGTGGAAGAGGTCTTTAGGGAGATCCTCCTCAGGGGAAGGGGCGTTTCTCTGGGTGGAAGGTACTTTTACAGGGAGGCTGTGGTCTCCCTTAAGAGGCGCCTGGAGCGGGTGATAGTGGAATATTTTCAAGAGAACCCCCTTAAGCTCTATGTTTCCAGGGAGGAGGTCAAGGCCCGTTTGGGTCCCATGGACGAGAGGGTCTTCCATGCCCTGGTGGACGAGGTGGCGGGGGATGGCAAGATTCTTGTATCTTCCGAGGGCATTTCCTTGAGGACTTGGGGGCCCTCGTTCTCTCCTGAGGAGGAGAAGTGGCTGGAGTTTATCAGGGATCAGTACGACAGGGGGGGTTGGACCCCCCCCTCGGAGGAGGAGGTTTTTAAGAAGGGGGGTATCCCTTCCGAAAAGGGTAAGGCCTTGGTGAAGCTCCTTCTGGAGAGGGGAGACCTGGTGAGGATCTCCCGGGAGATCCTTCTGGAGAGGCGCTGGGCCATGGAGATGGTGATGAAGGTCCAGCGGCACCTGGCGGAGAAGGGGGAGCTCACCGTGGGTGAGTTCAAGGACCTGTTGGGGGTATCCAGGAAGTACGCCGTGCCCTACCTGGAGTTTCTTGACTCCAAAGGGGTCACCCGCCGGGTGGGAAATGTGAGGAAGACCAAGGGTGGAGGGACAGGCAAAAGACAGGCGAAGGGTGAAGGCTAATGGCTCATGGCCAAGGGTTAAGGATTAAGGGGTTAAGGGGCGAAAGGCGAAAGGTTAAAAGATCCTTTACCTTTTCCTCTACCTCTACCTGCCCTTTAAGGGGTGATGATGGATATCAAGCAGCTTGAGGCCTTTGTTCAGGTGGTGGAATCGAGGAGTTTCTCACGGGCTGCCGAGAGGCTCTTTCTCTCTCAGCCTACGGTTAGCGTGCATATCCAGAGCCTTGAGGATGGCTTGGGCACTCGCCTCCTGGATCGTCTCGGTAAAGAAGTGGTGCCCACTCCTGCTGGGGAGATCCTTTACCGTTATGCTAGGCGGATTTTGGCATTGAAGGATCGGGCAATGCAAGATATCCACCACTTTCTGGGGGAGTTGGCGGGTAGCTTTGAGATAGCTGCCAGCACCATTCCTGGGGAGTACCTTTTACCCCCTGTACTGGCTGAGTTTCAGCGACGCCATCCCAGGGTCAAGATGACCCTATCCATATCCGATACGGGCAAAGTGATAAAGGAGGTGGGCCGGGGCACTTGTCTTTTGGGAATTGTTGGCGGAAGAGCGGATGAGAAGGGACTCACCTTTGTTCCCCTTCATGAGGAGGAGCTGGTTTTGGCCTTTTGCTTTTCCCATCCTTTGGCTCAGACGGAAAAGGTGGATCTCCAGGATTTGGAAAGCATCCCCCTTATTCTGCGTGAAGAGGGGTCGGGCACGAGAAGAACTTTCGAGGAGGCTTTGAGACAGGTGGGGAAGAACCTGGCGGCTCTCCCCGTGGTTGCAGAGCTGGGGTCTACAACGGCCCTGAAAGAGGGGGTGAAGGCGTGTATAGGAGCCGCCATCATCTCCCCCCGGGCAGTGGAAGACGAAGTCCACTGCGGGATCATCAAGACATTCAAGATTCAAGGGCTGGATCTTCGGCGCTGTTTCTACTTGGTGAAGAGAAGTAAGAGGACTCTGCCTCCTCCTGTAGAGGAGCTGGAGTCTTTCATTCTCTCTTCCCTCGCCACGGGATCATGATGTAAGAGGGAAGACCCAGGATCACAGAGAAGAGTAGCAGGGTCATGTGGAAGAGAAAGGCCGTGGCCACAGCCTCGCCCTTGCCCATTCCCATGAGGATAAAGGCTCCTGTCCATCCTGCTTCGTAGGTTCCCACTCCCCCTATGGAGTGGATGGGTAGTACCGTGGTGAGCTCCGAGGCCGATGTTCCCACCACTACCTTCCAATAAGTGAGGGGATAGCCCAGGGGTTTGGTCATCTCCAGGGCCAGGAAAAAGAAGGCCAAAAACTTTACTCCCCAGATGGCTAGGGATAGGAGATTGGCCGTCACCATCCTTTTCCCCTTCCACTGGTCCTGAAGCTCTTGGGAGAAGGATTCCAGGGATTTGAGGGATGAGGGATGGGGGATGAAGGATGGGCCCCTTTTTTCGACCTTTGCCTTCTCCTCTTCGCCTTTTGCCCTTAGCTTGGATATGGGGGCTATGAGGGGCAGAATCCGCGCCAGAACCTTGGGTGAAAAGAAGAGGAGAATCATGAGAACAGGAATGGCCAGGGCGAAGGTCTTTTCCCCGGGGAATCCAACGGCCACCAGTCCTGCCAGGAAGAGGCTGCCCAGGGCTAGCATGTCGGACACCCTGGCCAGGAAGAGGCTGGAGAGGGAAGAGGGGAGCTGGACCCGGTGGAACTTGTCCAGGAAGTAAGGGAAGGTGAGTTCCCCTGTTCTGAAAGGGAAAAGGTTGTTGGCCAAGGTGTGAAGGCAGACGATGTGGAAGAGGGAGGGTATGGAGAGGGGTAGCCCTAAGAGGATACGCCATCTAATGGCTCTGAGGAGATAAGTGACGGTGTAGGTGGCAAAGGAGAGAAGGATCACGGGCAGGGAGGCCCTTTTTAGGAAGAGCCCTACCACCCTATAGTCCATCTGGGAAAGGATGATGCCCAGAAGGACCAGGGTGACGAGAAGGACCAAGGTTATGGACTTTCCTTTCAACGGTTCTCCTGGGACGGTGGTGTCACGTACTTTATGACGTAGGGTTTTTTGTTCTGCCCTTCGTAGTAGATGCGGGTTAGGAACTCTCCCAGGATGCCCAAGGAGAGGAGCTGGATGCCCAGGATGATGAGGAGTACCGATAGGATGAGGAGGGGGCGGTTACCTATCCGGTGGTGGAAGAAGAGTTTCACCACGGTTAGGTAGCAGCCTAAAAAGAGGCCCACCACGAAAGAGATGAGACCTGCGCCGCCGAAGATGCGTATGGGACGGGTGGAGTAACGCAGAAGGAACTGGACCAGGATGAGGTCCAGGACCACCCGGAAGGTGCGGGTGATGCCGTATTTGGACTTGCCGAAACGCCTGGGGTGATGATTAACAGGGATCTCAGCGATCTTCACACCCATCCAGCTGGCCAAAGCGGGCAAGAATCGATGGAGCTCGCCGTAGAGGTTAAGTTCCTTCACCACTTCTTGGCGATAGGCTTTGAGGGTACAGCCGTAGTCGTGGAGCTCTACTCCCGTCACTCTAGATATCAGCCAGTTGGCCACTGTAGAGGGTAGAATTCGGCTGAGATAAGGGTCTTTCCGGTCTTTTCGCCACCCGCTCACCACATCGTAGCCGTCTTCCATCTTCCCTAGTAGTTTGGGGATATCGGCGGGGTCGTTTTGCAGATCGGCGTCAAGGGTGATCACTATCTCTCCCTGGGCCAGGTCGAAGCCAGCGGCCAGGGCCGCCGTTTGACCGAAATTTCTCCTGAAGTGGATCACCTTGGCGTGGGGGTCTTTCAGGGCAAGCTGGTCCAGGATTTGGGAGCTGTTGTCTTGGGAACCATCATCCACGAAGATGATCTCGTACTCTTTTCCCAGGGGTTCCAGGATCTCTTTGATCCTTTGGTAGAGGGGTTCCAGGTTTTCTTCTTCATTGTACACGGGAATGACTAGAGATATGTCCACTTCCCTTGTACCTCCTCTCCTTTTTAAGATCCCTGAGCCCAGAGAATATCCAGACGAAGGGTCTTTGTCACGCCTCCTGCAGTTAAAGGTGAAAGGAGGGGGAGTGAGGGAATGGGAGAGTTTCCCATTTACCCATTTACTCATTCACCCCTCCACCGTTCCTCAGTCCCAGTAGTCCTTCTGGGGAGGCTTCTCCCCAGATTCGGGGATGATGAGCACCTTGTTGAAGTACTCGCCGCAGTCTTCACAGATCCAATGATATATGATCCATAGCTCCTCCTCGGCTTGTATCTCCATGGGCTCGTCGGCCAACAGGTTGGTGCCTCCACAAAAAGGACAGAAATAGGGCTTAGCTACCCTTTCCAATAAGCTTCCTCCTCTTTTTCCTTGCAGGGAGGTGGAAGATCACCAGGTAGATGAGGGGGTTTATTATCAATGAGAGGAAGAAGTCGGGATTGAATATCCCTCCCTGCCAACTTCTTTGGAAGAACTGGGTGGCGGCCAGGTATCCAACCCCGCCGTCTATGGCCACATAGAGGATGAGAAGGGCCGCCTGAACGGGGAGGAGATCTTGGATTTCTATCTTTTCTTCCAGGGTGATCACCAGGTAGGCCACTACCAGTTTGGATAGGGCGTTGATGCCCAAGGCGTTGCCCGAAAAGATGTCTTGGATGAGCCCTGTGGTCCAACCCATGAGTAAGGCTCCCGTTGTTGGATAGAGACTGGCGTAAAAGATGGTGACGAGTAGGGGGAGGTCTAAGAAGGGATGGGAGTAGTGCCACAGGGGAGAGAGAAGGCTTTGGATGCCATTGGCGGTGAAGGCCAGAAAGAGGGCCACGCCTGCTCTTTTCCAGCTCCAGCGAATCATGGAACTTTTCTCCGGGATTGGACTACCAGAAGGTAACCTAAGCGGGAGAAGCGGACCTGGGGCTTGACCCAGGCTTCCATGAAGAGGTTACCGGGTTCCCGTTCTATCTCCACCACGGTGCCCACAGGATAGCCCTTGGGATACACCCCTGCCATGCCACTTGTCACCAGCAGGTCTCCGGGTTTGACATCTCGGTCTTCCACCACATAGTTCAAGGTGCACCACTTCCTACCTGTGCCCTTAACCACTCCTATGACCCCGCTTCTGGAGTCAACGACGTGGATGGAGAAGGAGGGATCGGTTATGAGGGTCACCTTGCTCCATTCTTTGTAGGCTTCCTCCACTATTCCCACTACTCCAAGGTCGTCCAGCACCGCTGACCCTGTGTCTACCCCGTCTTTGATTCCCACGTTAATGACGATGGAGTTGGACCAGGGCGATGGGCTACCCCCGATGGGATAGGCCCCCACCGTCTTGTATCCCAAGGTGTCTTTCACCCTGAGGAGGGCCTTCAGTTTTTTGTTCTCTCGGTAGGCTTCCCGGTAGGTGGTGAGTTTTCGGTTGAGCTTTTGGATCTTCTTCTGTAGCCTTTCCTTTTCTTGGATCTCTTTTTGAAGCTGTTTGGCTGATACGAAGTGGCTTTTTATGTTTTGGATCAGGTTCTCTGCCTCGCCGATTCCTTTACCTTTGGCTTGGTTTGCCAGGAGGTAGAGCTTACCCGCTGCCCATTCTAGAGGGGGGAGGGCCTTCATCAGGGCCTTTCCCTTGAGGTCCGCCATGACACCCGACAGAGAGAGGAAGAAGAGGAATAGGAAGATGGTGAGCCTGAGCCTCTTCTCTCCCAAGGACCTGTCTCCTTCAGGCTATGGAAACCTTTTTCAGCAGCTCAAGCTCTTCTAAAACCTTTCCTGCTCCCCTGGCCACCGCCGTCAGGGGGTCTTCTGCCGGAATGGCGGGAAGGCCCGTGTATTCCGAGATGAGGAGGTCCAGTCCTTTGAGCAAAGCCCCTCCCCCTGCCAGGATGATACCCCTTTCTGCCAAGTCGGCGGAGAGTTCGGGAGGCACTTTCTCCAGGGCCTCTTTTATGGAGGTGAGGATTTCGTTGACTGGGCCCTGGAGGGCTTCTCGCATTTCTTGGGCTGTCACCTCGATCACCTTGGGTATCCCCTCTCGCAGGTCTCGACCCTTCACCTCCATGGAGGCTTCTTCCAAATCCTGAATGGGGTAGGCCGAGCCCAGTTCGATTTTCACCCTTTCGGCAGTGCGTTCTCCTATGAGGAGGTTGTGCTTCTTTTTGATGTAGGAGATGATAGCTTCGTCCATTTCGTCCCCGGCCACCCGGAGGGAGTGGCTGTAAACTATCCCGGAGAGGGAGATGATGGCCCCCTCTGTGGTGCCGCCTCCGATATCGACCACCATGTTGCCCACGGGCTCTTGGACGGGAAGACCTGCCCCTATGGCGGCAGCCATGGGTTGTTCGATAAGATAGATTTCCCGGGAGCCGGCAGACTCTGCTGAGTCTTTTACGGCCCTCTTCTCTACCTGGGTGATGCCCGATGGGATAGCTATCACCACTCGAGGTCTCACGAAGCCCCGGCGGTTGTGGACCTTGCGGATGAAGTAGTTGAGCATGGCCTCTGTCACTTCAAAATCGGTGATAACGCCGTCTCTTAAGGGCCGAATGGCCACAATGTTGCCCGGGGTCCTCCCCAGCATTCTCTTGGCTTCTTCTCCTACGGCCAGGACCTGGCCCTTGTTCTTCTCTACGGCCACAACCGAGGGTTCCCTCAGGATAATACCTTTGCCCCTCACGTAGACTAAGGTGTTGGCCGTTCCCAGATCCACTGCCAGATCTTTGGAAAATAGTCCCATGATTCTGTTGAACATTTATGCCTCCCCTGTATATCCCCTCTTTGGTGTTGGGATGGAGCCTGAGAACTGGCGCCCCCGGGGTGATTCGAACACCCGACGCACGGCTCCGGAGGCCGTTGCTCTATCCTACTGAGCTACGGGGGCGCTCTTGAAAAAGTATACCTGGGGATTGTAGGGTGTCAAGCAAACCTTTTCGTGGGAGAGACCAGTGTTTACCGGACTCATAAGGGAACTGGGGAAGGTGATCTCTCTCGTCTCTATGGCAGGGGGGGTGCGACTGGAACTGGCCATGGGGACTGGAGGTGAGAACCCTCTTCAGGTGGGGGAGAGTGTGGCCGTTAATGGGGCTTGTCTCACGGTGGTGGAGGTGGGGCAGGGCAGAGTGGTTATGGAAGTGTCCCCCGAGACCTTGACCCGGACCAACCTGGGGGCATTAAGGCCCGGGGAGGTGGTGAACCTGGAAAGGTCCCTCCGGGTGGGAGATGCCCTGGATGGTCACCTGGTCCTGGGTCACGTGGACGATACGGTCTCCCTTTTGGAAGTGAAGAGAGAGGGAGAGTTTTATCTCCTTAGGTTCTCTTTACCGCCCCATCTCGCCCGGTATGTAGCAGAGAAAGGCTCTGTGGCCTTGGACGGCATAAGTCTTACGGTGAGGGGACTGGCGGGGGGTTCTTTCACCGTGGCTGTCATTCCCCACACTTACAGAAACACCAACCTCCAGTTTAGAAGGCCCGGTGACAGGTTGAACCTCGAGGTGGACGTCATTGCCCGCTATGTGGAGTGCCTCATGGGTGGTGGAGGGGGCACCCTCTCAGAAGATATCCTCAAGAAGGCCGGCTTTCTGTGAACCTGTAAAAGAGTTAATGGGTTAATGGGTGAACCCCTAGAGAACCTTCACTACCCCATTTATCCGTTAACCCATTCACCTTTTTCTGTCTCGGTTGTCCCGCCGGGGAGGTCTAGAAGGGCCCCTGCCCCGATCACCGCGGTCTCTGGGAGGCCTGGAGGATCTCTCTGTCCTGGGTTCCATCTCTTCCTCGGCCTGGCCTGGAAGGGGTTCCATCCCCTTCCGGGTGAGCTTCACCCGGCCCATATCGTCTATCTCCAGGATCTTGACCTTCACTTGGTCGCCTAGGTGGAAGATGCGCCGAATGTCCCGGATACGTTTGTCACTGGCCTGGGAGATGTGGAGGAGTCCTTCTTTGCCGGGGCCCAGTTCCACGAAGACACCGTAGTCTTCAATCCTGGTGACCTTGCCTTTCACTTCTTCGCCGGGCTCGAATTCCCTGGTGAGTTGGTGGATGAACTCTATGGCTTTTTGGGCTGCTTCTTCGGAGGAGGCTGCCACAGAGATGAGGCCCGAGTCCTCCACATCTATCTTTACGTCGAATCGGTCGATGATGGCCTTGATGGTTTTGCCGCCAGGGCCTATCACTTCTCTGACCTTTTCTGGTTTCACTTGAATAGTGAGGATGCGAGGAGCTAGGGGAGATAGCTGGGGTCTGGGCCTGTCCAAGACCTCTCTCATTTTGGATAGGATATGGAGCCTGCCCTCTTTGGCCTGTTCCAGGGCTTCCTTGAGGACCTCGTGGGGGATGCCCTCCTCTACCTTGATGTCCATCTGGAGGGCAGTGATGCCACCTTCGGTGCCCGCCACCTTGAAGTCCATGTCCCCCAGATGGTCCTCCATACCCAGGATGTCCGAAAGGATGGCGTACTTGTCTCCTTCCCATATTAGGCCCATGGCGATGCCCGCCACGTCTTTCTTTAGAGGTACTCCGGCATCCATGAGGGCCAGGCTGCCGCCGCAGACTGTGGCCATGCTGGAGGAACCGTTGGACTCCAGGATGTCCGAGACTACCCTGATGGTGTAGGGGAATTGGGCTTCGTCCTGGGGTATCACGGCCTTAAGAGCCTTTTCCGCCAGTGCACCGTGTCCCACCTCCCTTCTGGAGACACCCCTGATGGGTCTAACCTCCCCCACAGAGAAGGGAGGGAAGTTGTAGTGGACCATGAATGACTTGGTGCTCTCTCCGATGAGGGCGTCCACGATCTGCTCTTCCGAAGGGGTGCCCAGGGTGACGGCCACCAGGGCCTGGGTCTCTCCTCGGGTGAAAAGGGCAGAACCGTGGGCTCTGGGTAGAAGGCCCACTTCTATGGAGATGGGACGGATATCCTTGTAACCCCGTCCGTCTGCTCTCAGGCCTTTTCCCAGAATGAGGCGGCGCATCTCTTCTTTTTCAACTTCGTGGAAGGCTTGGGTCACCAGGGCCTGGGCTTCTTCACCTTCCCACAGGGAAACCAGATCCCTTTTCAGCTCGTCCAGGGCCCTCTCCCTTTCCTTCTTCAGTTGCACTTGGAGGGCAGCCAAAAGCCGCTCCATGTGGTGGGTACGAATCCACTCTATGTATTCTGTGAGGTCCGGGGGGGGCTGGAAGGGGATCTTCTCCTTGCCCCTTGCCTTTTCCAAAAGGTCCAGCTGTAGCTGGACCACCTTTTTGATCTCTTCGTGGGCCAGGGCCAGGGCTTCCAGGACAACCTCTTCGGGTACCTCTTTGGCCTCGCACTCCACCATGACAATGGACTTATCCGTACCTGCCACGGTGAGGTTAAGGGTCCCCTTTTCCATCTCTTCGTGGGTGGGGTTGACAACGAGTTGGTCATCCACCCGCCCGATTCTCACGGCACCCACAGGTCCATCGAAGGGAATGTCCGATAGGGCGAGGGCTGCCGAGGCCCCGATGATGGCAGGGATGTCCGAGGGGTTGGCGTCGTCGGCGGAGACCACCAGGGCGATGACCTGGACCTCATGGCGGAAGTTCTTGGGGAAGAGGGGGCGGATAGGCCTGTCAATGAGGCGGGACGTGAGGATTTCCTGGTCCATAGGCCGCCCTTCCCGTTTAAAGAAGCCGCCGGGTATCTTGCCGGCGGCGTAGGCCCTTTCCCTGTACTCTACAGTCAGTGGAAAAAAGTCTAACCCTTCCAGGGGCTCTTTACTGGCCGTGGCTGCCACCAGGACGGTTGTTTCTCCATATTGGACCAAGACAGAGCCCCCTGCCTGCTTGGCCATGCGACCCGTCTCTATCTGTAAATGCCTTCTGTTTATTTCCAGATCTACTTTTTTCTCCATGCCCTCTCCTGTTTTTACTTTCTCAGTCCCAGTCTTTCGATGAGGGCACTGTATCTCTCCAGGTCTTTCTCCCGGAGGTAACGGAGGAGTCTTCTCCTCCGGCCTACCAGCTTAAGGAGCCCCCTTCTGGAATTGAAGTCGTGTTTATGTCTTTCGAAGTGGTGAGAGAGGTTTCTGATCCTTTCCGTGAGGATAGCGATCTGTACCTCTGGCGAGCCCGTATCGTGCTCGTGGATCTTGAAAGCTTCTATGAGTTCCTGTTTCCTTTCCCTGGTGATGCTCAAGCTTTTCACCTCCTTTTTCAGTTCTGGCCCCCACTACCATATAACCTCTTCATTTGTAAAGGGAGTTCAAGATGTGTGGAAGACCCTTCTGGGGTGGCATAGCCAGGTTCCCTCGGGAGAGGGCTTCATCTCTCCCATGGCCACCAACTCTCCCTCCTGGTCTACCAGTCTCACCAATGTGCCCTCTCTGATCTCGTCCACGCCCAGCTCTGATGGCGTGGTGACCAGGGGATTTCCCATGGCCACCCACCATCGGAGCCGGCCTGCCAGTACCAGGGCCGGGGAGTCTTTTACTGCTTGGGCCATGGGAATAACCAGTTTCTGACGTTCTTCCAAGGTCATCTCCTTCAGTTCGTCCAGGGTGACAGCCTCGTCCAGGGTGAACCCACATGCTTTGGTTCTCACCAGATCCCAAAGAACCCCTCCGCAGCCCAGGCGTTCTCCCACGTCGTGGGCCAGCTGCCTTATGTAGACTCCCTTGCCGCAGCGTATGAATATTTTGAGGTAAGGTGGATCTATTTCCAAACAGCTCAGTTCGTGGATCACCACCTTTTTGGGTTTCCTTTCTACCACTTCTCCTTTCCTGGCCAGTTGATAGAGGCGTTTTCCCTTGTGTCGAGCCGCCGAGTACATGGGTGGGATCTGTTCTATCTCTCCGGTGAAGTCTTTTAGAATTTCTTCCACCTTTCCTTGGATGATGGGTGGTGTTTCCCTTTCCTCCAGTACAGTGCCCTCTTTGTCGTATGTATCCGTCACCATCCCCAGTTTTATGGTGGCCAGATATTCTTTCTCCCTGTCCATGAGGAAGGGGGTGAGTTTGGTGGCCTTTCCCAGGCAGATGGGCAGAACCCCCTTGGCCATGGGATCCAGGGTGCCCAGGTGACCAGCCTTCTTGGTTTTGAGGAGTTTCCTCACCTTCTCCACGATCCTGGTGGAAGTGGGACCTGGGTGTTTGTTTATGACAATGACGCCGTCCATGTTTTTTACCTCCCGTAGGAGCGGGGTGTCCATTAGCACAGATGGGTGGGAAGTGACAAGGCTTTATTCTCTTAGAAGGGGTTCTTTTCCATGACCAAGGTGGTGTACTCTTCCATGAAGCGGTTCTTCAAAAATCGGCATCCCAGGGACTGGAAAGTGAGGAGGACCTGGTAGTTCTCGTGGAAGGCTATTCCGGAAAGGAGGAGGATTCCCCCGGGCAAGAGTTTTTCCACCATCTGGATGGCCAGGGTCATTAGTATATCTCCGTGGATGTTGGCCATGATGAGATGGAAGCTTCCTGGCACAGCATCTATGCTTCCCAGACGTACGTCTATCTCTACGGTGTTTGTTTGGGCGTTTCTCCTGGTCACCTCCACTGCCCTGGGGTCTATATCCACGGCCACCACCATAGCCGCTCCCATCCTGGCAGCGGCTATGGCCAGTATGCCCGTTCCGCAGCCCAGGTCTAGGACCCTTGTGCCTTTCAAAGGGGTCAGATGCTCCAGCTCTTCAAGGCAGGAAAGGGTGGTTTCATGTTCACCAGAGCCGAAGGCCCCCCTATGGATGGTTAGGGGAATGCGTCCCACGGGGGGTGTATCTTCGGCAGAGAGGATGGCCAGTTTTTCCCCTACCAGGATCATGGGCCTGTTCCCAAAGGTGGAAGGGAAAAGGGGCTACCCAGGATCCACAGGAGGGTGTACATCTCCTTACACCACCCTGGAAGGGGCATTGTTGCAGGGTGGGGGGCGAAATCAGCCGCCAGCCATGTTCTTACTCTTTCCACCTTTATGGAGCCCTCAATGTAAGGGGTGCTGGATATCCCCAACCGGCTCTCACAGTGGTTCCCGGGGTATCTGCCATGATGGCCTGGTCCATGGGCTCAGGGGTGGTCCAGATCGCTGGGGAATCTATGGTGTTCAATATATCCGCTCCTCTTTCGGAGTTCTGTGGGATATACCCCTAAGGGTCTCGGGGAGACCACGGGTCCCTACGGTTTTTCATTTATCCTCTTTATTGAGGCCCCCAAAGTGGCCAGTTTTTCATCCAGCTTCTCGTATCCTCGATCCAGGTGGTATATCCGGGAGACCCTGCTGGTGCCCCGGGCTGCGAGGGCCGCCAGAACTAAGGACGCGCTGGCTCGGAGGTCTGTGGCCATGAGGGGTGCTCCCTTCAGACTATCCACTCCCTTCACTACGGCTTGGTTTCCGTCTACCCTTATATCGGCCCCCATACGTTTCAGTTCGGCGGCATGGAGGAAACGATTCTCGAAGATGTTTTCTGTGATCACTGAGGTGCCCCGGGCCAGGGTCATGAGGGCCATGAACTGGGCCTGGACATCGGTGGGGAACCCGGGATAGGGTAAGGTGTTGATATCAACAGCCCTGGCCCGTCCCTTTCCCTTCACGTGGATGCTTTGGGGGCAGATTTCTAATTCCACCCCGGCTTCCTGGAGTTTCCTGGTGACGGCCTCCAGGTGCAGGGGCACCACTTCTTCTACTGTTACCTCCCCCCTTGTTATGGCTCCGGCGATGATGAGGGTGGCGGCCTCTATCCTGTCAGGCATCACCCTGTGCCGGTATCCTCCCAGTTCTTTCACTCCCTGCACCCTAATGGTGTCGGTGCCTTCACCTTCTATTCGGGCGCCCATGGCCTTCAATACCCGGATCAGTTCCTGGACCTCGGGTTCCCTGGCACAGTTCTCCAGTACTGTTTCCCCTTGGGCCAGGGTGGCTGCCATGAGGATATTTTCTGTGCCCGTCACAGTCACCTTGTCAAAGTAGAGGGTGGTGCCTTTCAGTTCCTTGCAGGAGGCCACCACGTACCCCTCCTCCAGGACGATATGGGCACCCAGCTTTTCCAGGGCCTTGAGATGTAGGTCTATGGGCCTCACCCCTATGGCACACCCACCCGGTAGGGAGACCTTGGCCCTGCGGCACCGACCCACCAGAGGACCCAAGACCAATACCGAGGCCCTCATGGTCTTAACCAGATCGTAGGGTGCTTCGGGATGGGGGAGCTCTTGTGCCCGGATGTGTAACTTGCCCTTTTCCTTCTCCCACTCCACCTCAGCCCCCAGGGCTTTAAGAAGTCTCACCATAGTATTTACGTCCCGGAGATGGGGAACGTTTTCTAAGATGCAGGTTTCATGGGTGAGGAGGGCAGCAGCCATAAGGGGGAGAACGGCGTTCTTGGCTCCTCCCACCTTTACTCTACCATGTAGGGGGTTGCCTCCCTCGATGATTAAAGCCTCCATCACTCCCTCCAGGCTCTCACTGCCCGGTCCCTGCCCCCCAGGTCGGTGAGTAGTTCCACCTCTTTATAAGGTTTGCCTTTGAACAGCATCTTCACCTTTTCTTTTTGTTCCCAGCCCATCTCCAGGACCAGGAGCCCTTGGGGTTTCAGGTATTCCCACCCCCGGGCTATCAGTTGACTGATGTAATACAATCCCTTTTCCCCTCCCTGCAAGGCCCTGGGGGGTTCGTGTTCCCGCACCTCCCGGGGCAGAGTGTCCCACTCTTCAGGGGCGATGTAGGGCGGGTTGGAGACTATGGCGTGGAATGCTCCTCTTTTGAATGGGGTTAGGAGATCTCCCTGGATCAAGGCCAGCCGCTCTTCCACCCCTACCCTGTGGGCATTGGCCCTGGTGAGTTCCAGGGCTTGGGGGTCGATGTCCAGGGCTATTCCTTTGGCCTGAGGCAGATCGGCCAAGATGGAGATTATGAGGCATCCTGTCCCCGTGCCCACGTCCAGGATGAGGGGAGCTTTTCTTCCCTTCATACCCTCCAGGACAGCCTGGACCAGGATCTCACTGTCGGGCCGGGGGATGAGGCTCCCAGGGGCCACGAGGAACTCGTGTTTCCAGAAACCCTGGCGCCCCGTGATATACTGAATAGGTTCCCCCCGGGCCCGGCGCTTCACCAGTATTTTGAATTTTTCCAGCTCTTCCTTGGTGAGGGGACGTTGGGGGTCCAGGTACAAGTCCAGCCGCTTTATGCCCAGCACGTGGGCCAGGAGCTCTTCCCCCTCCCTACGGGGTGAGGGGGAGCCCTTTTGGGCCAGGTACTCCTGGGTCCAGCCTAGGAGCCGCTTCACTGTCCATCTCGCCACTCCTTTCCTCCTAAAGGGCCACCTCTCCCGCCTTTCTCTTCTTCCAGATCTCCCTGGCCTCTTTTCCCTTGTCTTCGAAGCCCTGCCTTCCCATGAGACCGTAGGTGAGCTTCTTGCCCTCTTCCACCCCTGGCTGATCGAAGGGGTTGATGCCGTAGAGGTGTCCCGACAGGGCCGTGGCCATTTCGTAGACCATAAAGAGCTTACCCATGACCTCTTCGTTCACCTGGGGAATGGTGACCACCAGGGAGGGCACACCGTTTTTGGCCAGGGCCGCAGCCGTGCCTATGAGCTCGTTGTTCAACAGCCCTCCCAGGGTGTGACCTCCCAAATACGAAAGGGAGGGTTTTTCGGGGTAGAGGGAGGGAATCTCTACCTCCTTGGCAAACTCTTCCACGTGGAGGAAGGTGATGATCTTGTCTTTGGGCCCGTCGTTGTAGAGCTGGATTTGGGAGTGTTGATCCACGGCACCCACGGCTTTTATAGGGGTTTGGCCTTGGCCTTCCTTTCCCAGGCTCTCTGCCCATAGCTGACGGTACCAGTCTGCAAAGGTGGCCAGCCTCTCGTGGTAGGCCATCATTACCGATATGCTTCGGCCCTCCAAGGTGTGGTGGAGGTAGTGAAGGGCGGCGATAACCCAGGCTGGATTGGTCTCCAGGCTTCTGGTTTTGCAGGCCTCCAGGGCCCGGGCAGCCCCGGCCAGGAGGGCCTTCACGTCTAGGCCCAGCACGGCGGCGGGTAACAGCCCTACGGCGGACAAGACGGAAAAGCGGCCTCCCACGTTGGGGGGTACTTCCAGGGCTTGGAAGCCTTCTTCTCTGGCCAGTTCTCTCAAGGCTCCTTTCTCTGGGTCTGTGATGAAGACCACCTGTTTTCTGGCTTGGTCCCTTCCTACGGCTGCCTCCAGCACTTCCAGCGTTATCAGGAAATTGGCCATAGACTCTGCCGTGGAGCCAGATTTGGACACCACACAGAAACACGTCTTTGCAGAGTTTGTTTCTTCTAAAATTTCTGCCGTCTTCACGGGATCCACGTTGTCCATCACATGGAAGGTGGGTCCTCCTCTGTGGGGATTGGAGTTGTAGAGGGGGCCTTTCAAAGCGTGGAAGAGGGTTTCGGCCCCAAGGGAGGATCCCCCTATGCCTATGAGAACAAAATGCTGGAAGCCCCTTCGTATCTTTTTACCCATCTCTAGAATGGGGCCGGTGTCTTTGAAGGGTAGATCCATGAAGCCCACCTTCCCCCGGGCCCTCAGGTCTTCCAGCCGCCCCTGGGCCTTTTCCAATTGATAGGAGAAATCTTCCAGTACTTTTCTTGACACCCTCCCCTGGCCCAGGCCCTCTTGTAAAGCTAAACCATAGGATATTCTCATAAAAAACCCCCTGTTGGTGGCAGTGTCTTTGAGATTTTATGGTCCATGAAGTAAGATGGCAACCGAAGGGAGCGTTAACAAGAGTTCCTTTTGA
The DNA here is from genome assembly GCA_024274915.1 of Thermodesulfobacteriota bacterium. Lineage (GTDB taxonomy): Bacteria > Thermosulfidibacterota > Thermosulfidibacteria > Thermosulfidibacterales > B14-G1 > B14-G1. Next base: position 2,012 of record JAJSAC010000053.1, on the reverse strand, counting down.
GAAGTCCCGCTGGCTTCTGAGGAGGAACTCTTGTCCGTAGTTAAGGCTTGACAGAACACTACACATCGTGGCAAACAAAAAGAGGTTTTTGCCTTGAATGGATAATGGATTGAGGTGTCAGTCTGAAGCACTGGAGGAAGGGGGTTATTCGATCTAGCCTTTGGAAATAAAAAAATTGAGTGGTGATGGAATGATCTTGAGGAGGTTATTGTCGTTAACTCTCGTCTTGGCAGTGTGTTTGTCAACTCCTGCTTCACTTTATGCCCGGCATCGTTTGATAAGGGTGAGGACCATCCTCGACTACAAGGGCGAGTTGAAGCTGAACAACCAGCAGGTGGAGAAGATAAAGGCTTATCTGTTTGACTTGGACAGAAGGGTGCGTGGGTTGAGGGAGAAGCTTGCCTTGGTTAATGGGGAGATAAGGGCCCTTCTTCGAGAGGGGGCGAAGAAGAAAGGGAGCCTCGATCTGGACAAGGTGAGAAAGAAGATAAGAGAGGCCTTTGAGATTCGGGCGGAGATGGCCATTTCTGAGATAGATACGGCGGAGAAGATCAATGAGGTGCTCACTTCCAAGCAGTTTGAGAAGTGGAAGGAGATAAGGTCGAATGAAAGGATGAAAAGTAGGGGAGGGATAAAAAGATGAGGAGGTTGCGTATGAGTAGGATGGGTTGGTTAGGGGGCTTTAAGGGGAAATGGATGGGTTTCCCGTTGGTTTTGGCCTTTTTGACCCTTCTATTAACAGGACCGCTGGCTTATGCCCAGTTTATAAATCAGGATATCTCTGGGCAAACCAGCTACACCAATTCTGATTGGCTCAGTATATCGGTCATAGGGGGAGACGACGCTTCTGTACCCGATGTGTACTGCGTTTACGATGACGGCACTACTCCATTAGACCTCTTCGAAAACACCGATACGGGAAGTATAAGCGCCCTTGGGCAGGTGGGAAATGCTGTCAGTGATGATGTGGAAGCATCTTATATCATGGGAGTCCTCATCGAGGGTAGCGTGACTACTTTCACTAACGGAGGTGACATTACTGCTACTGGCTCTGCTGCAAGCGCTACCGGGGATGATACAGAAGTGGATATTTACACCGTTTACGGCGTGGAGATTGACGGCGATGTAGGCACCTTCACCAACTCAAGCTCAGACACTATCAGTGCCAGTGCAGTGGCGGGGAATGCCAGTGGAGATGATAGCGGAGTGTATATTTACGATATTAACCCAGTCTGGCTTTTATCCACCGTGGACAACTTCACTAATAGTGGTGCAATCACTGCTACCGCCTCCGCAGGTGATGCCAGTGGAGATGGTAGCTGGGTATCTGTTGGGGGTGTTTGGTCTTTGTATTTTGATGAGGTGACCAGCTTCACAAATACCGGTAGTGTGTCAGCAAATGCCCAGGTGGGTGGTGCAATTGGTGATGGTTCCTATGTTGAGGTGTATGATGTTTACGGCGTAGAGATTGACGGCGATGTAGGTACCTTCACCAACTCAGGCTCAGATACCATAAGTGCCAGTGTAACGTTAGGGGGTGCCAGTGGCGATAATTCTGTAGTATGGGCATATTGGATTGCGGGTGTTAGCTTTTGGGATGATGTCGATAGCTTCACCAATACAGGCACCATCTCTACGACCGTGTCAGTTGGCAGCGCCGTTGGCGATGGTTCTGAGGTGTGGGTTGCTAGTATAACAGGGGCTGAGTTCTGGGGTAATGTCGGCTCTTTCACCAATGAAGGAACAATCTCTACCACGGTTTCTGTTGGAAATGCTTCAGGGAGTGGTTCCTTTGTAAGCACGTTTTATCCTGATTGGAATGCTGGGGTTTATGGGGTTTACCTCGATTCTGATGTGGATACTTTTGTCAATACCGGAAATATCTCGGCCAGTGTTCAGGCTGGTGGTGCTTTAGGCGATTATTCCGAGGTTTATGCTGGTCATGTCCTTGGGGTGGACATAGCAGGTAATGTCACTGGAAGCTTTTCCAATGAGGGAACCATAACCGCCTC
>JAJSAC010000052.1 GCA_024274915.1 Thermodesulfobacteriota bacterium | reverse complement strand
CAAATAGAAAAAGTTTTAACCATGCAATAGCAGGATCTGTGTTAAATACCCTCCAATACAATGGCCACTATACCTATTTTCATGACTTATATATAGAAAACTTTGATCCCATTCTTCCAGCTGGTGAGATCCAGGAAGGGATACAACTTCCCCCCTTCATCAAAAAATACTGTGATGAGTTAGTGGAATCGGACGGAATTGTGATCATCCACCCAAACTGGTGGGGGCAGCCTCCAGCCATTCTGAAGGGTTGGATTGACAGGGTATTTCGTCCAGGCGTTGCCTACGAATTTCTGGAAGGCGACAAAGGGGAAGGAATCCCTAAGGGACTGTTGAAAGCAAGATCGGCCATTATATTTAACACCTCCAACACACCAGCCGAAAGGGAAGAAAGGGTTTTTGGCGATCCACTCGAAACCCTATGGAAAAACTGCATCTTTAGATTATGCGGAGTGACACAAGTCTATCGAAGAACATTCAGGATCATTGTAACAAGCTCAGAAAACCAGAGGCGTAAGTGGCTTAGAGAAGTGGCCGAAACGATATCGCAGTTTTACCCAAAAGAATGAACATGAACACATATAACAGCGGTCACCCCGGTTCCCCTCCCAGCCCCTCTCCCCTTTCCCGCTGTAGGCCTCAAGCCACCTACAAATCAGCAACCTACCCACCACAAGGATTTTGGAAAGGGGACCCAGCGAGGATCAAGGAACCTTTCGCTCCCCTTCCATCTCCTTGGCCCCTCCTTCCTGGCTCTTCTGGGCACCGGGCGAAACGGGGGGTGATTCATCGGCTTCCATGCTAGCCACGTCCTCCACATCCCGAGCAGCCTTACGAAACTCCTTCAGTGCTTGCCCCATGCCCCGAGCAACTTCCGGAAGCTTCTTGGCACCAAAAAGGAGCAGAATCACAAGAAAAATTAATAGAATTTCCGTGAAACCTATACTACCCATGTTTCCCTCCTCACCCATCCTAATGTCATCCCATACCACATTTTCCAGGCTTCCACCACTAAGAACACCGGCACATCCAGGTCATTCTATCCGTCGCTTCCCCCCTGTTTACACGGTTCCGTCTTCCAGACTCCTCAAATCCCACCAGTAGCAAGGAAGATGAAGGCGATTTGTGATCCACGAGATACCACACACAAGAGAAAAGCCACTATCTCCACCCCTAACTTAAAGCATCTCTGGGGCCGCCACTTTACACCTGACTCTACTTCCTACCCCTGGCCTTTAGGTAGGCCCTGCTAACCAGTAAGCTCGCCTCGAAGAGGAGAATGAGGGGCAAAGACATCATCACCTGGGATAACACGTCGGGAGGGGTCAACACAGCCCCCACCACAAAACTCACCACCCAGATGGCCCTCCTGTAAGAGGAAAAGGTCTCCAGGGAGGCCAGATCGGCAGCCACCAAAAAAAAGATGACAATAGGCATCTGAAAGGCCAGGCCAAAAGCAATTATAAGTTTAAATACGAAAGAAAAATATTTCCCTGCTGTGAGCATGGGCTGAAACCAGGGAGCGGAAAACTGAAGGAGAAACCTAAAGGCCAAGGGTAGAATGGCAAAATAGGCGAAGGCCATTCCACCGGCGAAAAGGAGGATAGAAGAAGAAAAGAGGGCAAGAAATACCTTCCTCTCTCCGGGATAGAGTCCAGGAGCAATAAAACGCCACATCTGATAAGCGATGACGGGAAAGGCCCAGGCCACTCCCATGGCTATGGCCACTTTGATATTCACCACAAAGGCCTCGGCAGGGGCAATGAATATGAGATTCCCTCCGTAGGGGTGGCGTAAGAACTGGATGATTTTAGGGGCAAAAGGGAAAGCAACTGCAGTGAAGGGTATAATACATAATAGGGAGATAATGATGCGACGCCTCAGCTCCTCCAGATGGTAGATAAAGCCGGGCCCCTCCTCGTCTCCCCCCGTTCCATCTTCCTTCATCAGCTCCCTCTTCAGGTCCTCCGTCTCCCTACGCAAGGAACGGACGGTTTGGATCATCCGCCCAGGCCCCAAAATCACCAGGGCCAGTACCGCCACCATCACCACCTCATTGAAACCCAACATCACGAATACTCCCAAACCACTTAAGCCCTCAAAACCAAAGCCTGCCAGGGGAATATACCACCGACTTGCAAGACTATAGCCCCCAGGCATTTTTCGGTAAAGCATAGGTTAATCAAAAAATTTTTCTTTCTTGATCCAGGTCAAAGACCTATCTTTTAAATTGTCTATATTAAGCTTCAGCAACAAACTTTTAGGAGGTGGATGTATGTTTTGTGATCAGTGCGAACAGACGGCCAAAGGTCAAGCCTGTACTGTAAAAGGTGTGTGCGGCAAGTCCCCCGAGGTGGACTATCTCCAGGACCTGCTCCTTTATTTGCTGGAGGGCATCTCCATAGTGGCCCTGGAAGGCCACAAGGTAGGGGTGAGAGACCACAGGGCCGACGTCTTTATGTGTGACGCCCTCTTCACCACCCTCACCAATGTCAATTTCGACCCCCAGCGCTTCGTGGAGTACGTCAGGGAAGCCACAGGGATCCGGGAAGCCCTCAAGGCCAAAGTGAAGGAGGCCGGGGGCAACGTGGATTTCCCCCTGGGTCCTGCAACCTTCATGCCTGCCGACAGTGAGAAAGAGATGATCAAGCAGGGAGAGATGGTGGAACTGAAACCCACTCCTGACCTGGATTCCGACGTCTTCTCACTGAAAGAGACCCTTCTCTACGGCATCAAAGGTGCAGCCTCTTACCTTTACCACGCCCAGGAATTGGGCCAGGAGGACCAAAAGGTTTACGACTTCATCCACGAAGGCATGGCCGCCCTCCAAAGCAACGACTTGGATCTAAACGACTGGTTGGGCTTGGTCCTCAAATGCGGAGAGATGAACCTGCGCACCATGGAGCTCCTAGACAATGCCCACACCAGCACCTTTGGCCATCCCGAACCCACCCCTGTCTCCCTGGGTGCCAAGAAGGGCAAAGCCCTGCTGGTTTCAGGCCACAATCTCAGAGACCTGGAGGATATTCTAAAACAGACGGAAGGCAAGGGCATCTATGTCTACACCCATGGTGAAATGCTCCCCAGCCATGGCTATCCCGAGCTCAAGAAATATGGCCATCTGGCAGGCCACTACGGCACAGCCTGGCAAAACCAGCAGAAGGAATTTGCTGAGTTCCCCGGCTCCATCGTCATGACTACCAACTGCCTCATGCCTCCCAGGGAATCTTATAAAGAGAACCTATTCACCGCGGGCCCCGTGGGATGGCCTGGAGTGACCCATATTTCGGGCAGGGACTTCTCTTCCGCCATTCAGCGCGCCTTGGAGCTACCCGGATACCCCGAGGACCGGGAAGGCAAGACGGTAATGGTAGGGTTTGCCCATCACGCCGTCCTCTCCGTAGCCGACAAAGTAGTAGAGGCGGTGAAGGGCGGCAAGATTCGCCACTTCTTCCTGGTGGGTGGATGCGACGGAGCGAAGCCCGGCCGCAACTACTACACCGAATTCGTTGAGAAGGCCCCCAAGGACACAGTGATCCTCACCCTGGCCTGCGGCAAGTTCAGGTTCTTCGATAAAGACCTGGGCAGCATCAACGGCCTGCCCCGCCTCCTGGACGTGGGGCAATGCAACGATGCCTACTCGGCCATCCAGATCGCCCTAGCCCTGGCCGAGGCCTTCAATTGCGATGTCAACGACCTGCCCCTCTCCATGATCCTATCCTGGTTCGAGCAGAAGGCCGTGGCCATCCTCCTCACACTGCTCTACCTGGGCATAAAAGACATGAGGCTAGGTCCAACACTGCCCGCCTTCATCAGTCCCAACGTGCTAGATGTCCTGGTGAAGAACTTCGACCTAAAACCCATAAGCACCCCCGATGAGGACCTGAAGGCCATACTGGGTTAAAAGGAGAAACACCCCCCTCCCCGGGGGAGAGGGGCTCGTCCCCTCTCCCCTTTTTAAAAACAAAGAAAAGGAGAAAACCGTGAAAGTGATACGAAAGATCATAGAAATAGATGAAAACCTCTGTGCTGGTTGCGGAGAGTGCATTCCCGCCTGTCCCGAAGGAGCATTGCAAATAGTGAACGGCAAGGCCAAGCTAGTGAGAGAAGACTTCTGTGACGGCCTGGGGGCCTGTCTGGGTAACTGCCCTAAAGGGGCCATCAGAATAGTGGAACGGGAGGCAGAGGCCTTTGACGAAGAGGCCGTTGAAGAGACCCCAAAACCCCAGGAGCCTGCCCTTACAGGTTGTCCTTCGGCAACCCTCAGAACCCTCGCCGCCAAGGTCCAGAGACCAGTAGATGAAGCTACCCAGACCCCCGTGACCTCGGCCCTCTCCCACTGGCCCGTCCAGATCCGTCTGGTGCCCCCCAGAGCACCTTTCCTAAAGCAGGCCCACCTCCTGGTGGCCGCCGATTGCACACCCATAGCCTATCCTCGGTTTCACCAGGACTTTATGGCGGGCAAGGTGGTTTTGATGGGCTGTCCCAAGTTTGACAACGTCCAAGATTACATGGCCCGCTTTGCCCAGATCTTCCAGGAAGCTGACGTCCAGAGGGTCACCGTCCTGGTCATGGAGGTGCCCTGCTGTTCCGGCCTTCCCTTAGTGGTGAAGAAGGGCATGGCATTGGCGGGCAAGGAGGTACCTTTAGAAGTGGTGACAATAGGGATAGAAGGAGGAGTCCTTCAAAGAAAGGACCTCTAAAAAGCCATGGAATGGGATAGGCAAGCCTAGGAACTACTGAAAGAGTGCCCTACTTCGCGAGGGCCAGGGGCAAAAGGGAGACGGAGATCCTGGTGAAGGCCAAGGGCGGCACTGGAGTGGTGGTGAAAGCCTTAGAAACCGTACCAAAGGCATACAAAGATTTGAGTCAAAGGGGGAAACGTCTGGGCACCATCATCCAGCGCATGGGATGGAAGGAGCTCGAAAAGCGTCTAACCCGAGTTTGCCCCGCCCAGCTTCATCCAAATCGTCCAACCACCTAGCCCCCGCCCTCAATCGCCTACTGAAGAACAACCCCATATCATAGGGATCAACCGCCTGGTGATACTTAAAGTAGATGCGGTTACCGTGAATACCTACGATCTCCACCTTGCCCGTGCGATGGGACATGACATAACGAAACCTTTTGGCCAATCCATCCAGTCTCCTCTTGGCCTCCTCTACAATCCAGTACCCCTCCTCTAGGGTGACTTGGAATCTCCTCTTCACCCGTTTCACGGGCCTGCACTGAAAAAGATAGTAGGGGACCACACCCACACCTACCAAACCCTGCATGAGGGAAGACAGGGTTTCAGAATTATCGTTCACCCCCTTAAGAAGAACCGCCTGGTTATGGACAACAACCCCTGACTTGAGAAGCCTGGAGACCGCCTCACGGGCTTCCCGGGTCAGTTCCCTGGGATGATTGAAATGGGTGACCAGATAAACCATCTTCCCCCTGTGGGAGAACTCCTCGAACACTTCCACAAGGAATGGATCATCTAAGATCCTTTGAGGGAAAGTGGCCAGTACCCTGGTCCCTATCCGCACATACTGAAGGTGCTTTACAGCGGAAAGCTCCTTGAGAAACCCTTCCAGCAACCCTGTAGGCAGAATCAGGGGGTCTCCCCCGCTTATCAAGACATTGGTGATTTCTCCATGGGCCTTGACATAGTCTACCACGTCCCTAAAACGTCGGGCCACCTCCTTCGTTGGCAAACCCACCAGCCTTTTCCTAAAACAAAAGCGGCAATAAACGGGGCAACGATTTGTAGCCAAAACCAAGGCCGTTTGGAGATACTTATGCTGAAGCCCTGACACCTTCACGTTGTCCAGTTCCCCACTGGTGTCGTAGGAGCCGTCCAGATCCATCTCGTCCAGGGATGGAACAGCCATCCTCCTGATGGGATCATCTGGATCGTCCTTTTCCACCAAGGAGAGGTAGTACCTGGTTATATTCATGGGATGCCTGGCCACCACCTCCTCCAGGCATCTCCTCTCATCAGGGTCTATGTCCAAGTAGCGGGACAACTCTTCCACTGTGGTGATATTTCTCTTAAGCTCCTCCTGCCAACTCATATATCCTCCACTTACATAAATGTGTTATATGAACTTAAGAATAAGTATTTAACAGAACTACCTTCCAGTTGATGAAACGGAACATCTCAATCAATTAAAAAGTAACAAACTTCTTTTAAATATTCAAGGGATAGGGTAAGGCCTTACCACCCTCTTGAGCCTTGACTACAGCCAAGGGCCTGGACTAATGATGGGCCATGCGCGTAAAGGATATTTTAGAAGAAAGAGACCTGGTCATCTCCTTCGAGTTTTTCCCCCCAAAATCTCCCCAGGAAGAAGAGGCCCTCTTTGAAAACCTGGAGAGACTGAAGAAATGGAACCCAGGATTCGTATCGGTCACCTACGGAGCAGGAGGCAGCACCCACGACAAGAGTCTGGAGATCGCCTATGCCATGAAGGGGCAGGGCCTCAATGTGGTGGCCCACCTTACCTGCGTAGGCGCCACAAAGGATAATCTAGCCAGAACCCTAGACTGGCTCTCCGAGAAGGGTATAGAAAACATCCTGGCCCTGAGGGGAGACCCACCCCAGGGAGAAAAGAGTTTCAGGCCGGTACCCGGGGGGTTCCAATACGCCTATCAGCTGGTGGAGTTCATCAAGGAAGGCTGGGACTTCTGTATAGGAGTTGCTGGTTACCCAGAAGGCCACATAGAGAATCCAGACAAAGAGGCAGACCTACGCTATCTCAAACTCAAGGTGGATAAGGGGGCCGACTTCGTGGTGACCCAGCTCTTCTTCGACAATCGCTTCTTTTTCAACTTCTTAGGGAGAGCCAGAGCCATAGGAATCCATGTTCCCATCATCCCTGGCATCATGCCCATCACCAACCTGAACCAGGTGATACGCTTCACCCAGCTTTGCGGTGCCACCATTCCTCGCTCCCTCCTAAGACGGCTGGAGGAAGGGAAATCTCCAGAAGAGGTGCGGAGTAGGGGCATTGAGCATGCCCGTTTACAATGCAGGGAACTCTTGGAGAGGGGCGTCAAGGCCCTCCATTTTTACACCCTCAACCGGTCCAGGGCCACAGAGGAGATCCTAACCCGCCTTTTGGGGAAGCCCGAGGTATAAGAAAATCTCCACATTGCCTTTCTTGGCTCCAGGCACGAGAGACTCTACCTCCCCCAACACCTGAAAACCCAACCCCACGGCCTTGGCCTCCACCTTATCCAAGGCCTCGCGGCGGGCCGATTCATCTCTCACCACCCCCCCCTTGCCCACCTTTTCCCTGCCAACCTCGAACTGGGGCTTCACAAGCAAGAGGGCCTCACCCCCTTCCTTCAAGACCCTCTTGACTGCTGGCAGCACCAGAGTCAGGGAGATGAAAGACAGGTCTGCCACCACCAAATCCACTTCCTCACCCAGATGAGACCCCTGGAGATATCTCACGTTCACCCTCTCCATAACAACCACTCTGGGGTCCTGGCGCAGGGTCCAGTGGAGCTGCCCATAGCCCACGTCCAAGGCGTAGACCTTCCTCACCCCCCTGGTGAGGAGACAATGGGTGAAGCCACCTGTGGAAGACCCGAAGTCCGCCACCACCCTACCGCTCACATCAACACCCAAGGCATCCAGGGCACCCTCAAGTTTCAAACCCCCCCTGCCCACATAGGGACAGGCATCGCCTCTTACCTCGATATCCACATCCGGGGGAAAAGCCCTGCCCGCCTTGTCCACCCTTTGGCCTCTAACCCATACCTGACCAGCCATGATGAGGGCCTGGGCCTTCTCCCGGGTCTCGACCAGGCCCCGTTCCACCAGAAGGATGTCCAGACGCCTCTTACACCCACCCATTAGAGAAGTACCTTCCCTCCACCGCCAGGGAGGTCCATGGCATAATGGGGATAGGCCAGCCCTGACACCCGCCCCCATAAAGCGTCCATGATCTTCCTTCCTCCCTCCACAGGAACACGAAAGTGGGCCGTGCCGGGGGCTGGATCACACTGGAAGAGGTAGTAAGGTTTCACTCCCATGGAGAGAAGCCCCATAAAGAGCTTGGCCAGAACGGAAGGATTATCGTTCACCCCCTTCAGGAGTACGGTCTGGGATACCAGGGAACAGCCCACCCTGGAAAGGCTCTCCACGACCCTGGCCATCTCCTCTGTCAACTCCCGGGGATGATTGACGTGGAGGCAGATCCACAAAGGAGCATGGCCCTCCAAAACCCTCAACAGCTCCCCATCTACCCGAGACGGCAGGACCACGGGCACCCGGGTCCCTATACGGATCACCTTCAAGGTTTTTACGGAGCGGGCCATGGAAAGGAGCCTTTCCAGCAATTCCACAGGGAGGAGAAAGGGATCACCACCAGATATGAGAAGGTCCTCCACCTGGGGGTTATCTCTTAAATAGGTCTCCAGGGAGACCCAAAGGGAGAAGTGAAAGGGAGACCGCCTCCAGTTCCTCTTTCTGAAACAGTAGCGGCAGTGGAGGGCACAGCGGTTGGTGGTAACAACCAGAAGGCGGTTGTCATAGCGATGAACGGCAGTGGGAAAAGGGGAATGGACATCTTCCGCCAAGGGATCATCAACTCCCGGATCCCCCAGCTCTAAAGGCGATGGTACCGCCTGGCGCCTTATGGGGTCCCTCGGATCTCCAGGGTCCATGAGAGAAAGGAGAAAGGGGGGGATGAAGGGCGGATAAATCCGACACACCTCCCTCACCTTCTCCCTCTCAGGGGAAGGAAATGGCACCACCCTCTCTAGCTCCCTGAAGGTGGTGATAGCATGGGACAGCTCTAGCCGCCAGTCCCCAGCCACTCTAGAGGATTGGAAGAAACGAAGGGCCATCTCTCGTCCATCTTCTTGTCTAAGTACTCCCTATACACCCCAGGGCCTTCCTGGACCTCCAAAAGCTGGAAATGGGCCGTGGACAGGGCCCTCCCAAGAAGGGAAGGTGTTATCTCCCTCTTCCCAGTCCAAAAAGCCACCCACCTGGGTTTATGGTAAGGACTGGGCAGCCTCTTGACCCAGGATGGAAGGGATTTACCACCCTTCTCTGCCAACCATTCCAGGGCTACCCTCAATTCACCCACCATGAGTTCCAGAGAAGCCGCCAAGACCGAGCCCCCGCCCAGCTTCTCCGAAGTCAAGCGCTGGACACCCCTGGCCCACCCCCAGGAATAAAACTCCCACGAAGCCCCCCCCTCCTTCAGAAAATGCACTGCAAGCTCGTGGGCAGAGTAGGAGAGAAACCTCCCCCTAGGCAAGTCATAGATAACCACTGTTCCAGTATCCGGAAGATAGTAAGAACCCCTCTCCATATACTCCCCCACCCTCCTATAGAGGCTCCAGGGAAAAGGAAGAACAAAGAGAATAGGCAAGGCGCAATAGTAACCTTCCGTGACGGACAACTGGCCCACAGACACCATATATACCACCAAACCGGAAAGCCCCATCAGGGTGGCACCCAGGCCCAGTGATACCCTCTTCAACTTGCCCCTCAATTGAGATATGGCAGGATAATAGACCAACCTGGGCAAAGGACACTCCATACCCAATACCTCTCCCAGGGTCGAAGCCACCTCCGAGAACAGTCCCTGGGCCTCATCCTCCACTACCAAGGGACCCTTGGAACCTTTCCTCCCCAGAACCAACTCCTCCCTCCTGAGATCAGCCACTTCCAGGAGGAGATCCCACTGATTCAACGCTCGTTCCAGAGGGGTCATGATCACCCACTTAAAGAAAGGGCAACTTGAGTTGGGTCCAGCCCCACCTCCCAGGGAGACCGAGAGGAGAGTCCCACCACCTCCACAGACCCATCAGACAGATCCAATTTCCTGGGATGAAGGGGAACGCCCTTATCATCAGCCACCACAGCCACCACGGGTCTATCCAGAGGCGCCATCCCAGAAGGCTTCTCCACCACCATAGCCCACTCCCCCGTACTGAGCCTCACCACAGTTCCTACAGGATAGGGGCCCATCATTTGTACAAAGGCCTTGACCAGCACAGGATCAAACCTATCCCCTGTGTGCTCCATCAGAAAATCCATGGCCTCCACGGGGGAGAAAGGGCTCTTGTTGTAAATCCTGGGGGTGGTGACGGCGTCATAAAAATCGGCAATATGGACAATTCGAGCCAAGAAACCTGGCGCTTTCCTCTGCAAGAACTCTGGATACCCAGAAAAGTTGATACCCAGGTGATGTTCTAGAACAGCGGGAAACATCTTTGCCGTCTCTCGGTTAATACCCCACCTTCTCAAAAGAATGGCAAGCCCCTCTACCGGATGCCGCTTCACCACACTCCATTCGTCCTCCGTGAGGATACCCGGCTTGTTCACAATATCAATGGGAACCCTCACCTTTCCTATATCATGGACCAAAGCACCTGTGCCCAAGGATACCAAGAGCTTTTTGTCCATTCCTAGCCTCAAGGCCAGTCCAAGGGAAAGGATCGCCACATTCAGGCAGTGGTTATAGGTATAATCGTCGTAATTCTTTATGATGGTCAAACCTATAAGGGTCTCCTCCGACCGGCGCAGAAGATCTGCCAAGTAAGAGGCAACGGCCTTGATCCTCACCAAATGAACGGCTTTTTCATCCTCGAAGTACCTCTTTATGAGGGTCAAGGTCTGGAAGTAGAGTTTTTTGGCCCTATCCCGGACATTGCCCCCTAGGGTCTGGATACAGGGTCTAACAATTATCCCCCTTATCCCTTCTCTCTCCATGTGGGAAAGGATGCCATCTAATCCTCCGTGAGAAGCGGCCAGGACCCTGAAAAACCGATAAACCTCATCCCTGGTTACCCCTGGAAGAACCTCCACTTCCCCCAAACCAAGGTCATCGAAGGCCTGGACAAAAAAACGAATGAAAGCGTAGTTCTCGGCCGTCACCTCAACCCTGCGGGTATTGAAAAAGATATAACCTTTATTCACCGCCATAACCATACCATCCCCTGCCTCCAAGCTGTCCTGGAGGACACCCATAACCACATCTAACCCCCCGGACACCAGGGGATGGTCCTTGGGATAGACCCTCACTCCCCTTAACAGCTTGAGGAAAGCAACAATGAGATCAACATCCCTAAAACCAGCTGACCGACCTTTCACCTCGCCCCCTCCCTCGCTCTAAGTAACCTCTCCCAAACCCTCATGGCCCTCTTGTTGCCAGAAGCCTCCAACAACCCCCTCAATTCCCGAAAAGCCACACCCCCAGTATCCATAGCCACGGTGAAGGCCACTCCAAGGGTCTCCTCCCATCTCCTCCTACCCCTCCATCCAGGAGGGGCGGTCAGCACCACCTTCAGGGCCTCTATAAAAAGAACCCTGTTGCTGAGCATGAGGGCGGAGAACAGAAGCCTCTTCTCTAAGTAGGTCCTGTCTATAAAATCCTCCTTGGTCACCTCTCTATAGAGAAGGGGGGCAACAGAAGGCATACCCCCCAGCTCTAACATGGCATCGAAAAGGATATATCTTATCTCAGAATCCTCGCTGTCCAAAAACCTCTCTGCTAGCTGCTTCAAAGAAGAAGGGTCCATTTTGAGAACCACCTTCAAGGCCTCCTTCTTCACCTCCTCCACGTCCAGATCCAATGCCATGTGCAACACCCTGCGACCCTCTTCTGGCTCTCCCAACTCACCGGCAAGGCGCACCATCTCCCTTTTCACGCGGGGACCACCTTCAGCGAAGAAGGATAACAGATGGGAAGGCTGAGACTTCACCTTCTCCCTCAGGAACTTAAGCAACACCCCCCTCACCTTTTCCCTCTCTTCCCCCTCCAACCAATCCAGGAGCTCGTCCACCCGGGGAGGGTCCAGCTGAAAGAGGAGCTCCTCGAAGCTATCCCCCCAAGTGGATAAATAACCCTTTCTCATGAGCCTCAACGTCCGGGGGGAACGGAGCACCTCCAAGACCTCTTCCAGCTGGGAGGCCCTCTCAGGGCTCAGATCGCCCTTTTCCAGTAGCTCTTTCATCTTCTTTGTTACTCTAAGGCAAATGTGAATATCGCCCCCCCCAAGGGACTCGAGGGCAAAGCTTCCAACGCTCTTTATGAAATCCTGGGCCACATCGCCGTAACCCTCCATGGGAAAGACCTGAAGAATGATATCCAAGTATGAAGAGAGATAGTCCTTACCCCTTTCGGCCTTCAACTCCCTGATGAGGTAAGCCACATCTTCCTCAGTGAGGGCCACATCTCCAAGATCCCTGGAAAAGGAAGGGGGCGTACCTCCTTCCAGCTCGAGGGGTTCCTTCGAAAGACGCCAATGGCCCTCTGGGACCTCCACTTCGCCATCCAAGACCACATACTCTGCCACTTCGAAGGCGATATGGGCCATATCCGCCTCCAGGAGATAGTAAAGTAGATCCTCGGGATGGTTCACCATAAGATCCACGAAACCTTTCAATTCATCATAGGAAAGGCCCTGGAAAAAGGCCAACCCCCTTATTCCACTCCTGTAAAGGGCCCAAGGGAAAAGATCCTCCCTTCTACCCTCAAAAACCTTTTGCCCTGAAGCACTATAGACGGAGAGCTCTTCAATACGGCACTCCAGTTTCCCCTCCCTTTCCAAATAGGTACCTAGCTCTTTATGCAGCTGCTTCAGGAAGTTGGTACTCAGCTCGTGACCAGGAGGGTAGACCTGACACGTCCTGACAGTCTTATTCATGAGGTCCAGAACCCTCAAAAGCTCCTCTAAGTTTCCATTATTGCCACCCATGGTCTCGACTTATATAAAAAGGGCATAAAAAAACCAAACTAAAAAGAAAACTGGTACTCCAGAAAAGGAGGTCCCCCATGGAAAAAAGGCTGGAAGATGTACTGAAGGAGTTCACCCCTTTAGTTCCCCCTCAGGAGATAAAAGGCAGGATGGCCAAATTCCAGAACTCCATGAAAGAAAAAGGAATACCCGATGCCCTCCTCTTTCACCCCCCTGATTTGTACTACCTGACGGGCAGCACCCAAGAGGGCTACCTCTACATACCTGCCCAAGGGGAGCCAAAATTTATCGTGCAAAAGTACGCTCCCAGGGCCCAGGTGGAGAGCCCCTGGGAGGTGCTACCACTAAAGAGCCTCAAAGAGCTCCCAGGCCTCCTCTCTCTGGAGGAGAGGGTGGGCACGGAGATGGACCTCATCACCCACAACCGGCTTCAAAGGCTGAAAAAGCTCTTTCCCCAGGTAGAATGGGCGGACGTCTCCTCCCTGATCAGAGAGGCCAAGAGTGTCAAAACGCCTTGGGAAATAGAGGTTTTGCGAAAGGCTGGAGAGATTGTGGTCAGGGGTTACATAAAAGCCAGAAAGCTCCTTAAGGAAGGACTTACCGAGATGGAGCTGGCCACACGGATCTTCCTGGAGATGAGGCTCCTGGGCCACGAAAACGGCGAAACCATGAGAAGCGGACGGATGGACGGGTTCATAGGCCACATCCTCTCGGGCTACACGGCCGCCTTCCCCAGCTATATGAACGCCCCCCTCAACGGAGTGGGCCTCTCCCCCGCCAATCCTGCAGGGCCCAGTCTCAAAAAGATCGGCAGGAAGGAACCCATCGTCATGGACTTCTTCGCCACCCACATGGGCTACCTGACCGACATGACCAGGACCCTGTGCATAGGCCAAGCCCCTTCAAAAATGAGGGAAGCCCACAAAGTGCTCGCGGAGGTCCACAGATACCTGAAAGAGCATCTCAAACCGGGGGTCAACGCCTTGGACATATACAACGGGGTGCTGGAGATCACCACAAGATCGCCCTTCAGAGACTATTTCATGGGTTATGGGGACTACAAAGTGAACTTCATCGGCCACGGTGTAGGCATCGAGATAGACGAATACCCCTTCATTGCAAGGGGCCTAGAGATGGAACTTAAGGAAAACATGGTGGTGGCCGTAGAACCCAAATTCCTATTCCCAGGGGAAGGGGCTGTGGGACTGGAAAACACCTATCTCATCACTCCCACGGGCGGGCAAACCCTCACACCAGCACCAGAAGAGCTATGGGAAAAACACCGTTGACAAAAGGGGAACCAGGCACAAGATTCTTCTGTGGAAATCTCTATTCAGGAGGTAAGTAACATATGGGGAACCAGCTGAGGACCCTTTTCTTTCTCTCTATCCTCACAGCCCTCTTTGTGCTCATTGGCGATGCCCTGGGGGGTAGAACGGGTATGGTCTTTGCCCTGATACTGGCAGGAGTCATGAACTTTATGGCCTACTGGTTCAGCGATAAGATTGTCCTGGCCATGTACCGGGCCAAGGAGGTGAGTGAAGCAGAGGCACCCCAACTCTATGCCATCGTGAGGGAACTCTGTCAGCGGGCAGGACTTCCCATGCCCAAGCTTTACATCATCCCCACCCAGACCCCCAACGCCTTTGCCACAGGTAGAAACCCCCAGCATGCTGCTGTAGCGGTGACAGAAGGCATTCTTCAGTTGTTGTCTTGGGATGAACTGAAGGGCGTCCTGGGCCACGAATTGGCTCACGTCAAACACAGGGATATCCTCATCCAGAGCATAGCCGCCACCGTGGCCGGCGCCATCGTGATGCTGGCCAGGCTGGGACAGTGGGCCCTCATCTTCGGAGGATTGGGAGGGGACGACAGGGACAATCCCTTGGGAGCCATAGGTACCATCCTCATTCTGATAATGGCACCCATCGCTGCCCTCCTCATACAGATGGCCATCTCCAGGTCCAGAGAGTACTACGCCGATGAAGGTGGGGCCCGATTCTGCGGACAGCCCCTCTACCTGGCCAACGCCCTAAGAAAGCTGGCCCATGGAGTAAAGGCCGCCCCCATGAAGGAAGCCAACCCCGCCACAGCCCACATGTTCATCGTCAATCCCTTGAAGGGCAGCGGCGTGTTCTCCCTCTTCTCTACCCATCCTCCCCTCGAAAAACGTATCGCCAGGCTAGAGGCCATGGCCAGGGGAGCACTCTGATAAAGGGTTAAGGCCATGGACAAGGGATAGGGCGGGCCACAAGAGCTCGCCCTTTTCATTTCCAGAGGATGAAGAGGACACCCACCAGGATTATGAAACTGCCCACCAGCCGCTGGCGCCAGTGAATCTCTCCAAAAAAAAGCCGGCCGTAAAGCACGGCTATTATCATGCTGAGCCTACCCACACCCGAGACATAGGCAATATTGGCCTGCCCAATGGCCAAGAGGAAAGAGTAGACCCCTACTGCAAACAGGAATCCTACGAGACCGAAACGCCAGTCCTTCAGAACAAACCCAGGCCTGGAACTCTTACTCAACACCACGGGTACAAAGGTGACGCCAAGGGCCAGGCAATAGAAGAAACTGAAGAAAGAAGGGCTCGAAGCCCTGAGGGCTATCTTTCCCAGGGCTGTATCCACGCTGAAGATGAAGGCAGCCAGTACTGCGTACCTGGCCCCCTTCACCTTGTAAATGGCCTTCAAAGGGGCCAACAACCCCTCTTCCCTGAGATGAAGGTTGAGGGTGTAGGCCCCCAGGGTGACCAGCACCACCCCCAACAACCCAGAAAGGGAAGGGTATTCTCCCAAGATGACCACCGAAGTGAGGAGCATAAAGATGGGTGCTGTGGAAAGGAGAGGCACCACCAGAGAAAGGGGGTACCCTTTCACCGCCTTGACATAGAGGAGGGAAGCCACCAGATCCCCAGGCAGCCAGCCCAAGACAGTCCACCAAAAGGTGGTACCCACCTTGGGAATCCCCTCCCAAAACAACACCGCCCCCAGGAAGGGAAGGGAAAAGATGAAGCGGGACCAGAGGGTGATATACTCGTCGGCCCCCTCCCTGTTCATGAGGACTTTAGAGAAAAGATCAGCGGTTGCCCAAGAGAAAGCCGCGGAGAAGGCAAAAACGAACCACATAACCCTTCACACAAGGGAGGATTTCAAAGCCCTACTCACCACAGATAGAAAAACTCAATCCTCCCTGGACTCCTGGGGCTCCTCTTGAGGAGTCTCAAGGGAAGATTGGGAAGGTGGAGGAGCCGTCCCACCTTCCTGGCCCGGCTCTGGGGCCCTGGTCTCGGGAACCTCCTTTTTCTCTTCCCTCTCCTCGGGGACCAAACTGGCCAACCGACCCTCCACCCCTTCCAGCTCCTTCTCCAGTTCCCTTATACGCCTGTCCCTGGCCCGTATCTGGTTTCTAAGCCTGAGCTGCTCCCCTATCACCAACACCCAGGCCAGCATCACCCCAAGCAAGAGGGATAGGAAGATCACCACGAAGAGGGGAACAGAAGGAGTCTTGTAAAAATAGAAATTTACAGCCACCGCTCCCATGTTGGCTATGGCAAAGACCACCAAAAGAAAGACAACTACCAGTCCCACCAACAGTTTGAGTATAGCCATTCTACCCCCCCACGGCCTCCTGGAAGGCCCTTTTCAATTTTCTATAGGTTTCTTCAATGTGCTCAGGAACAACCTTCACACCAGCCAAAACGGGCATGAAATTGGTATCTCCCTCCCAACGGGGTACCACATGAATGTGGAGATGATGCTCCAGTCCAGCCCCCGCCGCCTTGCCCATGTTCACCCCTATGTTGAACCCTCCGGGGCTCATCACCCTTTCCAACACTCCCAGGGAGAGGGTCAGCAGATCCATGAGGTCACCCCTCTCCTCCCTGTCAAGATCCACCAGTGATGGGACATGGCGCAAGGGCGCCACCATAAGATGACCAGGATTGTACGGGTACCGGTTGAGCACCGCCAATACCCTCTGGCCCACGTAAAGGACCAGGGAACCCTCCTCATGGGGGCTCTCACTCCCCTTACAGAGGAAACAACCCTCCTCCTCTTTAGGCGCAAGAATGTATTCTATCCTCCAAGGAGCCCACAAAAACTTCAACTTCTCTCCTCCTTACACCCCACCCTTACATCCCCCACGGAAAAGGGTCAATCGGTGCACTTACCCGGAGTGCACACCCCACCCAACGGGGCGCCCAGTTCCTCCGCCCCCGGGCCCTGATAACTTTGATACCGCCCCTCCCAACCGGGAGAGGGAAGCGGGGAAACCAGTTTCTTTATACCCTCCAAACCCTGGCGGGCCTCCCCTTTCCCCCCATCCACCACCAGCAATACGGGAACCCCGCTAAACCCCATACTCTGCAAGAGAACCCCATTGAACCCCAACAGTCTCAACAGGATTCTCCTCTCCTCCTTAGTCACCCCAGAGGGCTGGGGCCCTCCCCTCCACCCCTTCACCCTTTCCAAGGCCTCCCAAGGGTCCATCCCCCCTTTCAAGAGGCTCAACAAGTAAAGGGCCTTCCCCTCCTCGTCGTGGATCATCACCTCCCTGAGAACCACCCGCACTTTCCCCTTCAAAGCCCATTCCTTGATCAGGGGAAGGGCCTTAGAACATGCGGGACAATCCAGGCTAAAGAAGAAGGCCGCCTCCTTTTCTCCCCCTTTGGTGGTATAAAATCTCTGTAGCATGTCCATCTCCCTGCTCCCCAAACATGCTTCCTTCTGCCCCGGCACCCACGTATAAACGGTGTGGAGCCCCAACAGGGCAAGAACCACGAGAGAGAATACGGACCAGAGGGAGACCCTGGTAAGGGAGGAGAGAAACAGAATGAAAATCAGAGCCTCCACAATGACACAGACTATGCACACCTTCCCCAAAACCCATCTCTGGACGTAGAGGAAATACAGGGCTGAACCCAGCCCCAGGGAGGACCAGTAGAGCATCCACCTCTTGGGGGCCACCGTGAGGAGGAGGGCCACAAGGAAGAAGGCAAATCCCACCACCTGTAGGGGAACCCCCAAGAGGTAGGCATAAGGAGAGTTGAGAGCCAAACGACACCCCTCATAGGGGCACAACTCCCATCCCCTGAGGGAAGACACCAAGTCGACCCCCGTCACTACCAAACCCAGGAGTACCACTGAGAAAGCGAGCCTGCCAGGCCGCTCTCTCCGCCTTCCCCTATCCATCATCATCTCCTCACTCCCACCAGGAGTCCAGAAAACGGGTTATAACAAAAGGGTTTAAGCCACCCCATAAACACCAACCCCTTTATCAGGAAACTCTCGCTGTTCTCGCTCAATTTAACAGAAGCCTTTTCCAACATTCCAGTGTAAATGTGCATAATCCAAAGAAATATCGTCTAATAATCTTTCAAAACACAAAAATCTCCCAAGTCAACAGCAAAAAAGGGCCCAAAAACCACCCCCATCCCATTCAAGGGATTGATATCTGCCTCAACAGATATTAAATAAATTTTGGTAGGAAAAGGGGCGCTTTATTGAGATTACTATAGAGAATTTAGATTATGCTATTTATACATAAGGGCCGTAAGCAAACATAAACATAGTGGAGTGTGAAAATGCCAAATTCCCGGGAGAGAAAACTGCAAAAAAGCCAAGACCTATACCGCCTGTTGGTAGAAGAGATCAGGGACTGCGCCATCTTTGTCTTGGATACCCATGGCACCGTCATAACCTGGAACCTGGGCGCGGAAAAGCTGATGGGCTATAAGGCAGAAGAGATCCTTGGCAAGCACTTCTCCTGCCTCTTCACCCAAAAGAGCGTCCAGCAGGGGAAACCCATGGCCGAACTGGAAGAAGCCAGGGCCAAAGGAAGCCTACAGGTTGAAGAATGGCGGGTTCGCAAAGACGGCTCCCTGTTCTGGGCCGATGTGCTCATCACTCCCCTCTACATCCCTGCAGGCCGCCACTTTGGCTATGCCAAAATCCTTCGAGACCTTACCCAAAGGCGAAAGACGGAAGAACGGCTCAGGCTGTCCATCAGGGCCTTCAAGGCCTTAAGCGCCTGCAACCAGATTATCATCAGGGCCACGGACGAGAAAAAACTCGTGGAAGATATGTGCAGAACCATACACGAGATAGCCGAGTATCCTGCGGTTTGGATGGGCTTCTTTGACAGAGAAAGATCCGTCATAAAACCTGTAGCGTGGGCAGGGGGAGGAGAAAAGATGGCAAAGACCCATCCCCTCCTGGAAATCAGGGGACAGGGAGGGGCTGGGTGGCCCTTCCAAAAAGCCATAGCCACGGCAAAACCCGTGGTCATCCAAAACCTCACCACCCACCCTAACATTCCCTGGAAGGAAGCGGTGTTAAAAGAAGGATACGCCTCTCTGGTTATCTTCCCTTTAACGGTGGAAGAGGGCCCCCTGGGAATCCTGGCCATATACTCCCCAGAACCGGAGGCCTTCAACCCCGAAGAAGTGGCCCTCCTCAGCGAGGTGGCCAACGATTTGGCCTTTGGCATCACCACCATCCGCCACCGCATCCAAAGGGAGGAGGCGCTGAAGACCCTGCTCG
Source organism: Thermodesulfobacteriota bacterium (assembly GCA_024274915.1). Classification (GTDB taxonomy): domain Bacteria; phylum Thermosulfidibacterota; class Thermosulfidibacteria; order Thermosulfidibacterales; family B14-G1; genus B14-G1. The sequence continues at coordinate 2,379 of JAJSAC010000052.1, read as the reverse complement.
AAAAGGAGAGACAAGCCAACAAACACCAGGAGGCCCTCCTGGCCCTCTCCCGCATGGAGTCCAGGGGGGAAATCTCTTTTAAAGAGATCACGGAAAAGGCCTCCCACACTCTGGAAGTGGAAAGGGTGAGTATATGGTTCTATGGCGAAGACAGAACCAAGCTTATCTGCCAAGACCTTTATGCCAGGAGCAAGGGAATCCACGAGAAAGGACAACGCCTATCTCCCCGAGAGTACCCCCAGTATTTCGACGCCCTGAAGGAAGGGAGAGTGATAGACGCCCACGATGCCCAGGAAGACCCTCGAACAAAAGAGCTCAACCAGGACTACCTAAAGCCCCTGGGAATTGTCTCCATGCTAGACGCCCCCATCAGGGTGAAGGGCAAAGTGGTCGGAGTACTCTGCATAGAGGAAACCAAGGCAAAGAGAACCTGGTCTGCCGAAGATATCGCCTTTGCCGCATCCCTGGCCGACTTGGTGGCATTGCATCTGGAACACGAGGAGAAAGAGCGAGCAGAGCAGGAAAGGGAAAAACTCCTGGTGGCCATAGAGCAAGCATCGGATTCCATCGTCATCACCGATACCAAGGGAAAGATCATCTACGCCAACAGAGCCGTCCAGGAGATATCGGGCTATTCCCTCCAAGAACTGATGGGCAGCCACGTGAAGATATGGCGCTCCGGAAAACACGACCAGACCTTCTACCAAAACCTCTGGGAAACCATCCTCTCAGGGGAGCCATTCAGGGCTGTCTTCACAAACAGGAGGAAGGACGGAGAGACTTTTATGCTGGACCAGACCATCACTCCCATCAGGAACGGTGCAGGGGAGATCTATCTCTTTGTGGCTACGGGAAAGGACATCACCCAAGAAAAAATCCTGGAAGACCGGCTCCATTACCTAGCTTACTACGATGCTCTCACGGGGCTTCCCAACAAGGTTCTCTTCTTGGAAAGGGTAGAACATGCCTTCTCCAACCTTCCATCCCACAAACTGGCCGTGATCATAATAGTCAACATCAGCAGATTCAGAAGGATCAACGACATTTACGGCTACGAGACAGGAAGCAGGATCTTAAAGGAAATGGCTGGCAGACTCAAAGGAATAGGGGGAACAGAGAACATCACAGCCAGGATAGGAGGAAGCGAATTCGGCCTCTTCATAGGGAACCTGAACCACGTCGAAGAGGTGGTCCCCATCCTACAATCCATTCTGAAAAGCACCTCTAAGGTGGAAGTGAATGGCAAAGAGATCACCCTAGAGATCAATATGGGCATTTCGGTGTTCCCCCAAGACGCAAAAGACGCCCGGGACCTCACAGCCAAGGCCCGCATCGCCCTTTCAGAGACCAAATCGAGGAATACCCCCTACCAGTTCTACTCCAAAGAGGCGGAAGAGAAGGTGAGGGAGTTCTCCATTATAGAGCGGAAGCTCTCCCAAGCCACAGAACGCCAGGAATTCACCCTCCACTACCAACCCTACTTCGAGCTGGCCACAGGGAATATGGTGGGCATGGAATCTCTCCTCAGATGGAACACCCCAGAGGGTATAGTATCAGCAGGCAGATATATCCCCATCTTAGAAGAAACGGGAATGATCCACCATGTGGGCGAATGGGTCTTCAGAAGAGCCTGCCAGCAGATCTTGGAATGGACAGCCGAAGGCTACTCCCCGGTCCCCCTCTCCGTCAACATATCCCCCGTGCAGTTCTCCCATAGGGAGTTTGTGGACACCATCGGGGGAATCATAAGAGAATCAAAGGTCGACCCCCAACTCCTCATCGCAGAGATCACGGAAAGCACCTTCATGAAAGACGTGGAATACACCCGCGAGGTGCTCAAGACTCTCAAAGACTGGGGGATGTCCGTCTCCATTGACGACTTTGGCACAGGCTATTCATCCTTAAGCTACCTCAAGAGATTACCCATAGACTCCCTCAAAATAGACATCTCCTTTATCCGGGAGATCACCCAGGATCCCGACGATGCCTCCATAGTATCGGCCATCATATCCCTGGCCCACAACCTGGGACTCAAGACCATCGCAGAAGGGGTGGAGACAGAGGAACAGTGGCGCTTTCTCCACCTCCTCCGCTGCGACATGGTCCAGGGCTTCCACTGTGGAAAACCCATGTCCGCCCAGGAAGTGGTAAAGAAATTCCCCATCTAAACCCATTATCCGCCCCGCTCAAACCGGTAGCCCTTCTCAGAGAAGAGCCTTAAACAGACATCCACCACTGAGGGATCGTAGAGGGTTCCTTTACCCCGCTGGATCTCCTCCAGCGCCTTGTCTATGCCCAGGGCCGGACGGTAGGGACGATGGGAAGCCATGGCCTCCACCACGTCGGCCACCGCTATTATCCTGGCCTCCAGAAGGATCT